>CAINDI010000147.1 GCA_903847335.1 uncultured Verrucomicrobiota bacterium
AACTTGGCATCAACGATACCGAGCGCGCTGAGATTGCCCTTGGTGGTGCGAAGGGCAAGCGCCTGACGTATCAAACAACTTCGGCGCAAGCGTGAACCTAAGCCGCCGTTCCAACTAGCATTCGAGTTTATGAAGAAGGGCCGGGAGTGAGACTCTCGGCCCTTCAGTTCGCTATCCTAGTAGCTGCCAAGCGAATTAGGGAGCGAGCCAAATGACAGAAATCAATTATCTTAAAGATGTGCAAGTTGCCGCATCAAAAGATGGGAGCGGAATAATATTGGCCGGGGCAACTGAAAACAAAGGCGTGGTCACGATTGCTTTTCAGGCAAAGGATTTGGGACGCATTGTTTCCGACCTTCTGCGACTCGGTGCGCAGCCCGAAGTGGAAAGTCACGCAAAGACTAAACAGGCGATGCAACCCGGCACACTTCGCGAAATAAGACCATTTCGTATTGAAGCGATTTCGGTTGGCATTATTCCCGTGCTGCCAACTGCTGTTTTGATGATTGATTTTCCTGCAATTGATCGGATTTCAATTGCGATTTCGGCAGATGAATCTGACCAATTGATTCAACAGTTAAAGGAAACGGTTCAGAAGGTTCGCGCAATTGGTACTCAGAAACTAAACTAGCCCACCATTCAGGTTTAGCCATGACAAACGCCTCCAAGCGCGCTATAAGGGTTGCGCGCGAAGCGGTTCGCCAAATTCTCTCCGGCCCCCGACGCCAGTCGGTGGGCCGTTTCTATTTTAGCATAATATAGCTGCGGCTGATACAGCTATGTCATCATCTGGGAGGATCGCCGTGCTTGGAATACGTATTTTTGCAATTATGGTGGCGTTTCTTTTGTCGGGATGCGCCGGCGGAATGATCCCGGGAAAAATCTATTCGGATAGCGGGAAGGTCCTCGATTTTGAAATTGAAAAGTCCTATGGGACCGGACGTGTAACGGCGCGAGATAACGCGACCGGTGAACAGTTTGCCGGTCAATACGTCGGAATACGTGAGACAATATCCGGAAATAGTTCTGCCGTTGCCATATCAGGAAACCGGACCGTAACTGGCTTTGGCTCCGGCTCAATTAGCTCAAACTTAGCGAATGCCACAGCATTCTTGACCGGTGATAGGGGAAACTCTCTTAACTGTCGGATGACAATCCAAGCTGGATTTTCCCCGCATGGGATTGGTGATTGTTCCGATAAGAATGGCGTCATGTATCATGTTCAATTCTAAGCCTAGGCTGCCGTTCGCTTTCGGCGTTTCTTCGATTGCGACGGCATGCCCTTGGGTGATACTATGACCGCATGGGACGAAAACCAAACCCAAAGCCCGACGACGCCGAACAATCCAAGCGGTTTATTGAAACCGCTACGGTAGCCGAGGCGGACGACGCTGAGGCTTTGGAGCGTGCGTTCAAAAATGTCGTCATTTCGCCAAAAGAGCCTGTACGTTCAAAGTAGACGCAATCTGCTGGTGGAATGGAATGTTGCGCTTTAAGCAACCCTCCTTCAGGCGCTGGAATGACTTGGTTTCCAGGCCGCCCCAACGCTTATTGATCGTGCTCAAGACGAAATCTGCCGCCTGTAGCGGCGGAACATCGCCCGGATAGAAAATACCGCAGCCAGCCAGTCTCTTTTCAAAGTCGATATTTTCGAAGTTTCGGAGGATCGACCACGGACTCATTTCCGGGTGTCTGGCAAAAACCAGATATAGCGAATCCCGGCCAATCGCTGGCTTGGTGAAGTCATATATCGCGCGCATTGCGGCGTCTTCGTAGGAGGGGCGAACCTTCCCGGAAACGACCGGAATCTGAGAATTGAACGCAATGATTTCGTCCACATGTTCCAGAATTATGTCGGTCAACCTGTCACGCATCTCTCCGTGACGCTTCCAGTCTCGTTCGCCGTCTGGCGTAAACCATTTAAATTTGTGCTGGAACGAATAAAAGTCCTTGGCGTGAAAAGTGTCGATGCCTTCAATGGCTAGGGCTTCCTTCCATTTCGCCGTGAATTTCTCCCATTGATCCTGCGCAGCGATACAGCCGCCGACGATCATCT
>CAINDI010000148.1 GCA_903847335.1 uncultured Verrucomicrobiota bacterium
GCGCGAAAATTCCGCCGATGAGTCCGAGCGGCACGTTCACCAAAATCAGCAGCGCGCTTTTCACGGATTTGAACGCATCGAACAACAGCACAAAAATCAGAAAGATGCTGATGGGAACAATGATGGACAGGCGTTTCATGGCGCGTTGCTGGCTTTCAAATTCGCCGCCCCAAGTCACAAACCAGCCGTGCGGCAAAGAAAATTTTGCCAAGCGAGTTTGCATCTCGGCCACGGTGCTGCCCATGTCGCGGCCTTTGATGAAGACACTGACGGCGGAAAAGCGGGTGTTGTCTTCGCGGCTGATGTTCATGCTGCCGCTGGTTTCCTTGAACGTGGCAACTTGTTCCAACGGGATGTGCAAACCGTCCGGCGTGTCCACAAGAATTTTTTTCAGGTTGGCGAGACTGCGCTGCGCTTCCGGCAAACGCACAACGATGCTGAAATGTTTTTCGCCTTCCCACAATTCCGTTGCCGCCTTGCCCGCGAGTCCGGTTTGAATGACATCTTCAATGTCGCCGATGTTCAGGCCGTAACGCGCGGCGGCTTTGCGGTCAATTTCGATGATGGTCTGCGGCACTTCACCCGCGCGATCAACGCACGCCGTGTCCACGCCACGCACGTCGGAAATGGCGGCGCACATTTCCTTGGCCTTGTTGCGCAACGCGGTGGAGTCGTCGCCAAAAACTTTGATGACCACCTGGCCGTCAATCTGTGAAATGCTTTCCAGCACGTTGTCCATGATTGGCTGGTCGAAACTGAAATCAATTCCCGGGAGTGTGGAGACGTTTTTATTCATCTCGTCGAGGAGCATTTGTTTTGTAAAACCCGGTCGCCATTCGCTCGGCGGTTTGAAGTCCACAAAAACTTCCGCCATGTTGATCGGTTTGGGATCAGTGCCGTCTTCCGGTCGCCCGGATTTGGAAATGACCGTGTTCACCTCCGGCGTCTTGTGCAACAACTCGCGCATCTTGCGGCAATACTCGCGCGCCTGCTCCACGGAAACGCTGGCGGGCAGATCGGCGTTCACCCAAATTGTGCCTTCGTTCAACTCTGGCAAAAATTCCGTGCCTAATCGCGGCGCGAGCGACAGGCTTACGCCCAAGGCAACCAGCGCAGCGATGATGACAAATCTCGGATGTGCCAGCGCCCAGCGCAACGAGGCGACGTAAGGTTTTTTGATGAAGCGGACGAGCGCATTTTCCTCGTGCGGAATTTTTTTTCGCAACAAGAACATGCAAAGCAGCGGCACAAGCGTCAGCGACAAAATCAACGAGCCAATCAACGCGCTGGTGATCGTCCAAGCCATCGGCGCGAAGATGCGGCCTTCGTGACGTTGCAATGTGAAAATCGGAATGTGCGCGGCGATGATGATGAGCATTGAGAAGAAAGTTGGCCTTCCCACTTCGACCGTCGCGTGTTCAATGGCTGTGCGGAAAGTTTTTTTGTCGCTGCCCGGTTTCAATTCGCCGAGACGCCGAAAGACGTTTTCGACGACGATGACCGCGCCGTCCACGATGATGCCAAAGTCCATAGCGCCGAGTGAAATCAAGTTCGCCGGAATGCCGCGCCAAGTCAGGCCGATGAAGGTCGCCAGCAATGCAAGTGGAATGACGACGGCGACAATCGCCGCTGCACGAATGTTGCCGAGAAAAAGCAGCAATACAAACGTCACGAGAATCGCGCCGGTGGCGAGATTTTCAAAGACCGTGTGCAGGGTTGTGCCAATCAGCCAGGCGCGGTCGTAGTAAGGCGCGATTTTGACGCCTTTTGGCAAAATGGAAGTGTTAAGAATTTCAATTTTGGCCTTGAGCGCCTTCAACACTTCGGAAGGGTTGTCGCCCTTGTGCATATCCACGATGCCGAAAACGATGTCGTCGTCCTTGTCTTGTCCGGCGATGCCTTCGACCGGCAAATTGCCGA
>CAINDI010000149.1 GCA_903847335.1 uncultured Verrucomicrobiota bacterium
AACGCTTGAGTGCGGACCTTGAAAAAGTGAAACAATACCTGCAAACCAAGGGCATCCAAGGAAATGAAATCACCATTCCGCAAGTCGGCACCCAACAGTTGTACAAGAAAGATGAACACGGTAACGACACCAACGAGTTGAACTCCAAACTGGATGCCAGCGTAAATTCAGAGCGGCACGGGTCAAAATAAACAACTTGTGATATTGCGGGATTTTCTTTTGGACAACGACAGCATCGAGTTCTGCAAGTTTATGGAGTGGCAAATGAATTAGTTCATATTCTGCCTGCAACCAATCGTCGGTAGGGTGACTAGGCTTACAACCCCGAGCGAGGTAAATTTGGTAGGCTTTCACTCGGATTTCTTCTTCGGTGGGCAACTCAACTTTTTTTGTCATGCTGTTACTCCAATTTTTTATACACCCCACCGCCGTCTACTTCAACACTCTAACATCGCATTGCATTTGATAATGTCAAACTGCTACGACTAGCCCAGTATCCCGCCCCCCAACTATCGGTTGCTATTCCGTCAAATGAGCCTATGTTGCGGTGGAGAGCCGAACAACCTCTCAGCAGCAACGCCCACTAGGGCGGAAGAAGCCCCGAGAAAACTTGGGGAAGCAGCGAGAATGAGAGACAGTTCCTCGGCTCTCTCTTTTTTTATTTTCACAACTGAGTTTTGCTAATTTACGGCGTGGTTGTGGTGCCGAGCAGAACCTACCGACGTTCTAGTTCAGCCTTAATCGCCGCCAAGAGATGACTTGAGGGATTTGCGACTTCCATACCCTCCGCTGCGATCGTAAGTTCGGAAACAGATATTTTGCTGATGCCTATCGCCTTGCCACGAACTCTGAGGAAAAACTTGTCTTGCTCCGGTGCCCGACTGGTTTGATTCATACTTGCAAGAGTATCATTTTTGCAGCAGAAGCCGAGAACATTAGTCCGTCAGTCCGCCAAGTCCGCTGTTTTGGCTCAGACGAAGCAACGAATTTATCAGCAAAGAATTGTAATCCGCCCCGTCACCGTTACCACCCCACCGGGGGCGATTAAGCGGGGAACTTCATTGCGGTAATCTGACAGTTCAATTGTGCGAGAGGTTATCTGGCATTTCCGCCAGTAGTTGATACTCGGAGCCTTTGGTTTTTAGAATCATCCGCCATAATTCTGACGGCGCAGGATGAAACACCAGGTCCATTGTTGCTGGATGAGTGAGCCAAGCCTTCATTTTCATTTCATTATCGAGCTGCCCCGGTGACCAACCGGCGTAGCCCGCAAAGAATTTAATCTGGCGCAACGCCGCGAATCCTCCCTTAGGTTCGACCAGTTCATCCAAATCATGCACGAGGCGAAGTCCCGGCAGAATATGCGAATCCGTTGGCGTGGCATCTACTGATTCCTGAAGGAGGAAGTTCACCCCCTGCGGTTGGACGGGGCCGCCGAGAAATAGCGGTAAATCGAGTACCATAGGCGGTAGAGTCGCCACGATGGAGTCTTCGACAGTGTGCTCACTGGCCCGATTCAGCACCAGCCCAAAGGCCCCTTCGGAATCATGCTGACAAATTAGGACAACGGCGCGGTGAAATTCTGCCCCGGTTAGTTTGCCGCCATCCAGTAGAAGTTGACCTTGAAGAGATTGGGGCATGATGACCGCTACGCGGCAAGCTGCTGAATTAATTCTCTGACATTCCGATCAGCTAGCGCCAAGGCTTCTTCCATTGTTTTCAGGTGCAGATCGCCAACATGCCAATAGGTCACTTTGTTAGCCCAAGCCGCAAATCGCAACTCCATGAACGGCCGATGCTCCTCTTCATCCAGGGCAATGATGTGTTGAGCCGACCGCAGGTCTGGCTCTGTCAATTGCATTGGATCTCGAAATGTTTCTGGAAATGGAACGCCGCGAGCGAGCAGCCCGCGAAGTGCATGGGGTGAGATTGGCCCCAAGTTACCACCGCCCAATTCGCTCATGACCGCCCGTGAAGTGGCCGTCCAGTCGAGGTGTTGCTGTTGGGCTAAATGATTGAACCAATGCTCGCAAAACCGACTGCGATAGAAGTTGGCAGTGCAAATGAAAAGGACGGTTTTCATGCGTCAATCTTAGTGGCTGGCCGTGCGGTTGGCAATCAGGACTGACGAACCAATTTGTTTAAGACAGTCCGCCATCGCATTATTGACCTGCAGCAACGGATGCGTTCAATGAGGCGCAATCACCTTAAACCGCTTATGGTGCTTTGGGTTTCGCACGATGCCACGGTTCATCAAATCGGCAACCGCCAGATTCATCTCGTGCTCAGTGCGGGCATATTGCGCAACCGCACGAATCAGATCTCCCAATGTTAATCGATGTTTGTGATTGCTCATCTTGAATCCCTCCGCGTGGTTCTGTTCTTCGGTCGGTTCGATAATTGCATTCTGTAGCGGTTTCGTTGGCGTCGTTAATGGGTTTTGATGTGCGCTCTAATTATCTGCCAGCAGCACCGGGAAATCGATTCTTTCATCAGTTTTTCTGACGTAGCCTGGTGCAGGATTTCAAGTTCGTGGGCATCCCAATCGACCCGCACTCGCAGCACTTCTGGTAACTGACGGATTCCAGCCGCGAAGGTGTGCAAGCAATCGGGATGAATTTCGTCCCACATTGCCAGCGTCAACATTCGACATTCAGTTATTTCCATTGCCTTCATGGCAACTGATACTGCACTCCGCATGCCAAGCACCACCGGAGCGAATTGATAATGAAGTAACACATTGAAAATAAAGACCTTGACGAATTTCGAAGTTGTTTCTGGAATGTCGTGTACCGGTAAAAGTTAGCCAGTCTGGTCGATCTGCGACAGCGATTGACTCCGAATGCCAGACTGTTTGGATTTCAGCGAATTTCTGACGGACTTTGATCGGAGTTTGATGCATAGGCTTGCGCTTTCATTGTTCACGCAATTCTCTGTCCGTCAATTCGAAGCAAGCCCATATTCTAAAACTCAGTGCAGAGGGTTGTCCCCCGGCTGGGTTATGGGGGTTTAGCTAGAGACTGAGTAGTGGTAGCCTAACGGTTACCTTGTTAGCTAGCGGGAATAATCTTTTGAACAAGGCGCTGGATGCCTTCTTGAGCAAATTCACTCGGCGGATAAAGTTTTTGCGCTTTCAAATACCATGCGAGACCGGAACCAATCTGCTCTTTCTGTTCAAGTTGCTGGGCCGTGCGAATACTGCGCACGAATTCAGCGGCTTCGGTAGTTAAGTTGGCGCGCAACTCATTGAGCTTGCTGTCATCCGGAAATTGTTTAGACATTCGCTCCGCACCTTCCCAAGCGCCGGCATAATCACCGCGCTTGGCAATCTCGGTACACCGAGCAATGGTGGCTTCGACGAGCTGCATGTCTTCCAAAACTTTTTTGAGTTGTTCCCGGCGCTCAGGATAAATCGCTGTGGCGGCGATGAATCGTAATTTGTCATCAAATATCTGCCGGTAGTTGTGCTGGCTCAATAATCGCTCAAGGTCGGCAATGGCTTGTTGCTGAACATCAGCCTGAGAAAAAATAAGCTTAGAAACTTCGGCAAGCGCTGGGTTGCGTGGCCACAGTGTCGTCGCTTCGCGAAGTTCATTTTCAAGAGTGACCCGATCGCCGCTGACAGCCGCATTTTTGGCTTTAGCCAGATGCATCATACTGATGGTGCGAGTTGTCTCAATTGCAGCGCGTGGCTGGGCGCTGTCGAAATCTTTCGCCATCGCTTCCATTTCTTTGACCAAATTTTCGGCCAGCGTAAAATCGCGAACATCGAGCGCTGAAATCAGTCGGTTAGATTTCTGGGTGAAGTCGAGTGATTGCCGTTTCATGTCACGCGGCAGCTTGCGAATCTCCGGCATGTATTCACCAACGATAAACGCCTCGGCTAATCGTTTGGTGGCGCTTTCGAGTTCATCCTTACTCAGTAGGAATCGGAATGCATCCACCCCCTCTTTGACATCGCGAATTGCTTCATTGGCGAGCGAATCAATCACACCCACCGTCGGCGGCATACCGGTACCTTTCGCGAACAACTCTTGCACATCTTTACCGACTTTTAAGCTGGTATCGCCATCACTGAACAAGTACCGGTAGAAACGCGTCGCCATGATGACGTGCTGAAATCGACGCTGGATAAAGAACTGTACGATTAACGCTTGGAATTCAATTCGCGCCTGGACTTCTGAGACTTCACGCTTGAGAGTGTTAGCCTTAATGAGAATATTGACCTCAGCTAACCGTTGTAAGTGCGGTGCTATTCGTAAATCCTTACTATTATTTCCCGCTTGCGGTTGATTCTTCTGACCAGCTGCCTGATTGGATGGCGCCGATAAAGGTTCTTGCTCATTGGCCATTCGTGCGTTCCACTCATGAATCGAACGCTGGCGCTCCAGTTCTTCATTGGCTTGAATGAGTCGATCTTGCGCCCGTTTCGCCGACCAAACGCTATACACGGCATCCGCCAGCGCGTCGCAAAGATGGGAGTCGATGGTGTAGTTTGACGCTTGCGGCAGTAGACGCCACGCATCAATCAGATTTTTGGGTGTATAATTTTCGGGGGCTAATTTTTTAAGAATATCATGCAGTAGTTGTTGGTACTGTAAATCTTCTTCCGCCGTTTCCTCCGGTGCGTTGAGGTACTTCTCAAATCGCGACTGAAAAATTCGCTGATTATTGATATTCCAATGCTTGCCATCCCACGCCAAGAGTTCTGTGCCGGGATTAAACACCGGCACGTCTTTACCGAGAAACGAATTATCAGAAGCTGGCGATTTTGCATTCGCCGGCGCACTCACTGGTGACTGCGCGGGCGTGACTGCACCACCGGAAGCGGGTGCCGCATCCGGTACTTGGGCAGACACTACATTAATCAAGCCGAGCCAAATGATTAGGATGGATGTGATGCTTTTCACACTTTACTTAAGTCTTTAGTTTTCAGGATGCCTTTTTCATCGACTTCAATTTGAAAAATAAAGCGTTGTCCTTTTTCAATGGTGACATAATTGAATTGCGCGGGAATGAGAACCGGTAAGACACTGACTCCGGCGGTAGTTTCAATTTCAACGGAAAATAGGCGGCCAGCAGTCGGCGACCAAGCGAGCGAATTCCAAATCGTACCGATCACCTTATAGGTATTCCCCCGGAGGCTATTGGAGTTTTCCAAGTAGGCTGGCACATTCAGTGTTGTGGTTGTGCGGTAAGGATTATTAATCTTCCGGAGGAGAATATAGCCAACCTCGATGGCGGCGATAATTAATAGGATCAACCCAATAATCCAGACCGGACTGATCGAAAAATTAGCGCGCCGAGCCATAACTGAAATTGAATCTACGAATAGCGAGACAAGATTGCAACGTTGATTTCGCCGTGCGCTATTCCCACCGGCTTTGTTTACAACCGAGATAAGCCACCATCAAACCGATTACAATATGGCAAGTCAATGCCCAGAAGCAGAGTATTAATGGCGATAAATCGGTCGGCGTGACCAACTGCACCACGTCATAAAATCGAGTATCCTTCATCGTCTGCAACACGCCGGACCAACTCCAATATGCGGCGATGAATGGCCGAGTGAGCCACCGAAAAGCTTCCGGTAGACCGAGTACGGCACCGGAGAGTGGCAATTGAAATCCGACGAGATAAATCGAAACCAGCGAGGCTTGTTCCGGCGATTTCATCAAACTAGAAATCGCAAGACAAACGGCCGTCATCGCACCATTGGCGAGTAGTAATAAAAGGATTTGCGACATGAGATCACCGGGGAATCGACAGATGCGATTGACAAAAAGCGCCATCCAAAACGACTGCGCCGCGAGAAGGACGAATAGGAAGCACGCTTTACTGGCGAGATAACTAATTGTGCGCAACCCACCCAGTTTTTCTTTCTCGAAGATGAGTCGTTCCGCTGCGATTTCACGTGCCGAATTATTGGATCCCATCAGCGTCAACAGCACTACCTGAATCATGACCAAGCCGGAAACAAGCCGTCCAACCTTTGTAGATTGAATGATGAATGCATTGGCTTCGCGGAGCTGATCAAGGATGTTAACATCCGGTGTCATACTTAGATTTTGAATCGCCGGTAATCCTTCCAGCGCGAAGATCACAACTAAACATGGAAATCCGAATAGCAGCGCGAGATGCATCCAAACTTGACTCCGGTCACGAAAGAAAATTCGCCAGCGGCGTTCCAGCAAGACAAAAAATTGCGCAATTGGATGTGGTGCCTCCACTGTGGGTGTCGCCTGCCGAGAATCGATAGCGATCGGCATGGGCGAGCGGAAAATCTCGTAGGCATCGCGATGCTTCAACCAAGCTTTGTGCCAGTCAATCGCCGGTTGTGTTGCCAATTTTGGGAAAACCTCCTCCGGACTATTTACCTTGAAATACTCGAGTAGTTGCGGCACCGGTCCGTGATAGACAAGATGCCCATGGCACATCACTGCCACCGAATCACAGAGGGAAATGTGCCGTAAGTTATGGATAATGTTCACTACAATCCGGTCGCGATTGCGCGTCAGTCGGTGCAAGAGTTGCATAATCTCGGCTTCGGATTTCGGGTCTAACCCACTGGTCACTTCATCCGTAATTAAGAGCGATGGTGCGCTAACTAATTCTAGCGCCAAACCGAGTCGTCGCTTTTCGCCACCGGACAAAACCTTCACTCGCCGGTCGGCAATTGGTAGTAATCCGACTTCACGGAGGATTGTTTCAGCGCGAGTGTTGCGAAGTTCAGCGCTCATGCCTTTGACGCGGAGCCGCATCGCATCGTGCATACTTTCCAAAACCGTCAGGTGGTCAAACGCAATACTAAATTGCGGTACATATCCAATATCATGCGGCGCAATATCCTTTTCCTCTAAATCATAGCCTTGCCAGTGAATCATCCCTTCTGAATGGGCGTGAATGCCAGCAATGACTTTCACGAGCGTGCTTTTACCACTACCGGCGGGGCCAATCACTGCCAGATGATGACCAAGTGGCACATGCAACGACACATCTTTCAGCAGTGTTTGCTCCGCGCCTTCTTTTCCAACGCGCAACGTGATGTTGTGCAATGCCAGCATAAAAAACAGATTAGCGCGCCATGAGTCGGCTTACAATCTCAATGATTGCGCCAACGGCATGCCCGGATTATCATTGGCAACTAATGAAGCGGATTTTAATTTGGATTGCGGTTGGCATTGCCGGATTAATCCTAGTCGGTTACATCGTATTCTCATTCTGGCTAAACTCCTATTTACGGGGTGATTCATTCCGAACACTACTCAACCGGAAGACTTCGATATTTTTACACGCCGATGGCCAATATCTACCTTTTCATTGGACCGGATTCTCAGTTTATTCCGACGGCTATCAGGCACACGGCAAACCGGGTACGGTATTCCGCGACTTACAAGCCGACCAGATTCGCGCCGAATTTCAACCCCAAGGCATATTTCATCACGCCTGGGAAATTGACGAACTTACAATTCAACGTCTCCAAGTCAATCTCACACCGACTACTTTGGATGTGGAGTTCCCGCCAACCTCATCCGCCGGTTCAGCGCATTCGTCGTGGGTTCCCAACCGTTTAGACCTACGAAAAACGCAGATTAACGATCTCAACCTGACTTGGTCGGCTCCCAGCCAAACCGCGAATATTCGACAAACACGCGCCATCATTAAACCAGAAGATCGCGCTTGGATAATTAGCGCTCACGGCGGGCAACTCCGGCAGACCGGTTGGCCGGTGCTGAATATCGATCATTTACGATTACGCTACCAAGCCCCGGAGCTTTTCATTACCGATGGACAACTCAAGCTCAGCGACTCAGAAAACGTGAACATTACCGGTCAGGCCAATTTCTCGTCGCAACCCGTTGTTGACTTACAAATAAAAATAAACGGCGTAGTCGTCACACCATTTCTACCAGCCGATTGGCGGGCGAAACTAAAAGGCATCGCCAATGGAGATGCGCGACTTAGTGGACGATTTGATAATCTAGAAACGATTACCGCGACCGGTAAACTCAACTTGACCGGTGCACAACTGGAAGCACTACCGGTGTTAGACAAGATTGCATTATTCACGCGAACCGAACAATTCCGGCAATTGGTCTTCCAAAAAGCGTCGATGGACTTTATCTGGATGAAATCGAAACTAACAATCAACCATATACTCATGGAATCCGAAGGTCTGTTACGGATTGAAGGCGATTGCATCGTCGCGCAGGAAAAACTCGACGGTTTATTTCAGGTGGGCGTGGCACCGACAAGTTTGCGCTGGATACCGGGTTCGCAAGCACGAGTGTTTACCGTCGAGCGGAATGGTTATGTCTGGACGCCGGTCCGCGTCACCGGTCCTCTGGTTAATTTAAAAGAAGATTTAAGCCAACGGTTGATTACAGCGGCCGGGACAGAAATTTTGGAAGGCGTCAAAGGGTCGCTCGAAAAAGGCGCAAAAGATTTACTCGACCTACTGAAGTCACCCGCGCCTTAGCCCTATTCCCTAATCTTAATCGCGGTCTCGGTGTTATTACGCCAAGCAGCATCGAGGCTTTTGCGAATTTTCTCAATGTCGTCCAGATTATCGAGCCGGTATTCCACAGTGTGCGCATGAGTAGCAGTCGGATAGTTTTTCACAACCTTCTTCCAAAACGGCTCTACTCCCGCGCCTTCCACGCGACCGGCAACGTCTTGGACGCGTTCCTGAACCTTGTCAATTACCGACTGGCCGACACCGATGGGCGATTTCGGCACAAGTGGTTGGAGATAGTAAAAACGCGCCACGACAGCGCCGGTGGTCGAGACGGTAAGCTCTGTGACTCGCGCTGCGCCATCGACGATATATTCGTGCGTGCTCACCGAAGAAATTGCTGGCAAGCTCACCGTGTAAACCCCACCTGGTAAGTCGCAACGCCAAAACGCCGCCTGCCCGATCGTCGCCACACCCACAAGTACCGCTACGAGAAAGATTTTTTTCATAGTTTCCTACCCTAAGACCACTTTTATCAAGCTAGCGCATCTGTTAGCTCAAAGATTAGGTATAGATATTATCTTTGGGTTTAAGTTTTGTCCATACTCGATCAGAGGTAAAGATGTGGTAATGGTCCCGGGTAGTGCGGCGAGTGACGAGCGATTCGGGAGCGGATTGGGCGATTGAGGTTGCCCACACCAGTATCGGGCTGATGTGCGCAGGTGGATAGCGAGACAGCGTAGGAAATAGGGAAGGATTGTGTCGATGAGTAGTCAAGATTCACTGCAAAGTCTGTTGGCGGTCAGAAAAACGCGATCCGAGGCAACAAATCGGGTCGTGGACGAGAAGAATTAACTTGTGGACAGCCTTCGAGAGGATAATAAACCTCAACAGCCAGCGATGGTCGTTGGCAAAAGGTTATATGGGAAATGTCAGATTACAACGATTCGGTAAAGTGGGCTTTCTTCTTTTGGGACTTTTTTTGGCAGCGAGCTTTTGTCGCCCGGTTGATGGCGCGACCAATCCGTTCTGGCAACCCCTCAAAATTGGTGCGGGTGGTTTCTGTCGAGGTCTCACTGCCGCTCCCGATGGAAGCATGGTGACGCGCACTGATACCTATGGCGCTTATCGTTGGACCGGAACCAATTGGCAACAACTCGTAACATCAGTCAGCCTGCCGGCTTCCTTTGTGAATGCAAATTTTGGCAGTGCGGGAGGCGTCTATGAAATCCAGATTGCCCCCAGCAATCCCAATATTTTCTACATGCAGTATGCCGGTTACATCTTCGTGAGTACTAACGAAGGAACAAGCTGGACGCAGACCGCCTTCGCGCAACAAACGGCCGACAATGCCAATGACAACTACGGCCAATGGGGCCAGAAGATGGCCATTGATCCCATTAACCCCAACATCGTCTATGCCGGGACTGAAACTGCCGGGATGTTCGTGACGACCAACGGCGGGGCCAGTTGGCAAAACGTGGCGGCGGTCCCCATCGGTAACGCTTACGGCATTAGCGGAATCCTGTTTGATCCCGCAGGAGGCGCGACAAACGGAATAACCCAGACAATTTTCGCCAGCAGCGGTAGCAACGGCGTTTATCAAACCACTGATGGCGGTGCTTCGTGGGCGCTGTTGTCCGGGTCTCCGTCCGCCGTCTGCAATGCAACCGTCGCAACCAACGGTATCTACTATGCGACGGATGGTACAAGTCTCTGGAGTTATCAGAATGCTACGTGGTCGAATTTGCTGAACAATGGTGGGCAGGAAATGCAGACAGTAGCAGTTAATCCATACAATCCGAATGAAATTGTAACCATAAATCCGGGAGGTTCTTTTAATGTGAGCTTTGATGCCGGAGCGACATGGAGCGGTATGAATTGGGCGAGTCAGGTGAGCTCGCCCGATATCCCATGGATCGCCAGCGGTAATCGCGGATCGAGCAGCGTATATCTGGATATCGGCAATGCAGCATTTAATCCATTGGTTACCAACCAACTCATTGTCTCCGCTGGCACCGGTGTTTGGAAAGTAAATGTGCCGACCACAAATTTCGTCTGGAGTACGCCCGTTTCATATATCGATATGAGCGTTGGCATTGAACAGTTAGTTGCCAATGAAATCGTTTCGCCGCCCGGTGGTAATCCCGTGGTTGCTTCCTGGGATCGGCCTTTCTTTTACATCGGGAGTCTGACCAACTATCCCGCAACCTATGGGCCGGTTTGTTCGGATAATATCGTGGCCGGCTGGTCTCTTGATTATGCCTCGTCCAATCCGGGTTTTCTGGTGGGGCTTGCGGATTGGTGGGGGACGGAGCAGACAGGCTACTCGACCAATGGCGGTCAGACATGGATGAATTTTCCCACCATGATTCCCGGTGCCAGTTCCAATTTCATGGGGGGAACCATCGCCGCCAGCACTCCGAGAAATATCATCTGGGCACCGGCCGATAACCAGCAACCCTATTACACCCTCAACGGCGGTACAACCTGGACCCCGATCTCCCTTCCAGGCGTGAGCAGCTGGAGTGATTTTGACTGGGCATATTACTTGAAGGCGCGAACAGTCACGGCCGACCGTGTGCTGCCCAATACGTTCTATCTGTTCTTTGCCGGTCATGGATTGTATCGGACCACCAACGGTGGCGCAGCTTGGACGAAACAATTGAGCGACGATATTACCCCCTGGGATTACTACAATATCGAACTCAAATCTGTGCCCGGCCAAGCGGGTCATCTGTTTTTCACCGGTGGAAATCAGAGCGGTTCCACTCTAACCAATCCGGGCAATGAAGCGTTCATGCGTTCAACAAATGGCGGCGCAAACTGGCTCGCGGTTCCCAATGTGCTGAACGTAAGTTGCTTCGGATTCGGGAAAGCCGCCCCGGGCCAAAACTATCCGGCAATCTATATTTGCGGATGGGTCAACAGTGTTTATGGCCTTTGGCAATCCATTGACAGCGCCCAAACATGGAATAATTTGGCCACCTATCCGTTCAACAGTCTTGATACCGTCGCGGCCATTTCAGGCGATGCGAATATCTACGGACAGGTGTATGTGGGATTTACTGGTTCAGGCTATGGCGTTTTGGTCGCGCCCGATGCAATTACAACTGTTGCAACTCCGAGCATCTCGCCGGACGACGGAACAGATACGAACACCGTGAAAGTCACGCTCAGTTGCGCCACCGCTGGCGCCACAATTCGTTACACCACCAACGGCTCCATCCCGACAAGCAAGTCAACTGCGTATGCCAAAACCGGCATCACCCTGACTAACTCGTGTACGCTCAAAGCCATCGCCTTCAAGACGAAGATGGCCAACAGCGCCGTGGCGTCCGTGTCATTCACGATTGTCTTACCGCCGGTCAAGATCACCACGTCCAGTCTGCCGGGTGGGAAGCTGAAGACGAAATACAGCACGACCCTGACCGCCACCGGTGGTCCGACTCCATACACTTGGTCGTGGTCAGCGCAATCTGGCAGCAAGTTGCCGGCGGATTTGACTTTGAGCACAACCACCGGCACCATCACCGGCAAGCCGACGAAAGCTGGCACGTTCAACATCACAGTGAAAGTGACCGACGCCCGGAAGCAAACCGCCACGCAAGCGTTGTCGCTGACAGTGACTCAGTAGCGCGGTCGGGCCGGAGGCGGGCGCGAATGCCGCCGCAAGATCACTTATCGCAAATGCCAAATGCCGCCACCTGAACCTTGGAATCGCTATGGTGTGAAAAGGTCGCAATATCGGAGTGTGGCGACATGGGATTTGTGGTTTAAGATGAAAAGAAGAATGCCAACTGAAGTTAGAAACCTTCAAATAAATCTGAATATCGGTTGCAAATCCGACAAACAGGCTTACGTTGAGGTAGAGAGTCGAGGGCAGAGTTGAAGTTGCAGAATCGAGTAGTCGAAGTCAGTGCAGTTGCAGTTCCGCCTCGACTCTCGACTTGTTTTCTCGCTCGCAGATCCCTCGTTCTTAACTGGACGACGGTCTCAACGTCTGAATGAAGTTAGGTTATAAAGAGCGCAAGTCCGCTTTTTGTTGAGGAGGGTCGAATCCAGTCTTTGCGTCTTGGTCCCAGTGCTGTATGGTAACAATTGCTGCGGGGAAACCAAGATTCCGCAGGCCGATTAACCGCAGCAACCAAGGCAATCCGATTATGGGCGACCGATCACCAAAAGCGAATAGTAAGCACGAAGGTCAGAAACAAGCCAAGAACGACAAAGCGTCCCAGCAAAAGCAGCAAGCGATTACCGCGAAGTATGCCACGGTCAAAAAGAAGTAAGCACTGAATTAGTTCTTTGTCGCAGCATCAAGGTAGGAACAAGCGAAAATGACGTTGAGCCCAAGTTGACTGGCTTGCGCCATTAACTCGGGACTTTCGGCTCCAGGATTGACCCACAATTCTTGACAACCCTTTTTTGCGATATCCGTCAGCAGTTTCACGCCGATCGCTGATGGAACATATAAGCCTGGATAATTTGAACCGCCCGGTAAAACCGCCGCCATTGCCCATCGGCTATGCGTTGCATGGTCGCGAGTAATCGTTAAAGTTGTTCCATATTTTCCAACCCAACCATCAGTCGTGCGATCCTCGAAGTCGCTACTGCGCCATGTGCCAGCAGAATTACGGCCGGTAGGTGTTTGGCAACCGGTGAGAAAAATCACCGTTGCACTGGCAAACGTGACCAGTAATTTTTTCATGACTTATTTTTTTGGTTGGTCAATTTTTTCGTGTTCTTTGGCGGTTTCGACGTACTTCTCTACGGTTGGACCGAAGTCGTTTTCCCAAGTTGTGTACATTATTCCGGCAATGCCCGGTAAATCCTTACAACTGTCGAGCCACTCACCAATCTTAGTCGGAGTCCGTCCGGAGATGATCTGTTGGTTGCCGCGCTTGGCAAAAAACTGATAGGAATCGAGCTTGCCGTCACTCCAATTCACAATGCCAACATCTGGTGGTAGTCCTTCCCAGGAACCCGACCAGTTTCCTTTCGCCATATACATAATGACCGGTTTGCCATCCGCTTCTTTCGCGCCAGCATTATGATAAGGGTCGAACATGTCGTTCCAAACTACAATCGGTTTGCCAGGGGCAACTTGTTTGATAATTGTTGTGCAACGCTGCACGCTGTCTGCCAAAATCTGGCCAGAAGTTTTGCCGGTCGCGGCGCAGGTATCATCCCAGCCGCCCATGCGGATTTCATCGTATCCCATCATGTAAATGTCCGGTTGGACATTCTCTTTCACCCAGCGTACCTGTTTTTCGATGGTTTTGTACGTCTTTGGTTCGCTCATGCAGATGTTGATATTGTTTGGCTTGCCGCAGGTGCTAGCAAAGTTATAGCTCGCCAGCACTTTATCGCCTTCTTTCAACCGGCTACCGGATGGAATGGCGACCACCGGTTGTTCATGCCAGTTCGTGAAGTAACCGGGGTTTGGGTCGTGACCGAGTTTCGGATCTACCACGGTTTCGAAATCTTTCCCTTCGGTGTACACGGTTTGACCGTCTTCACTCGTCATTTTCAGCGGCGTGCTGTCGCGCCGGGTAATGTTGACGAAGCCAGCCGGCTCAACCCGGACATCATCAAACCAGACCTTACCTTTTTTGCCGTTCCAACTGCCAATTATCAAAGTCAGAGAAGTATTTTCGAGACTACAAAAAGTAGTGTGGTACTGCGTCCAATCCTGCGTGGGTTTAATCACCGGTGTCTGCCAGGTGAGTAGCTTCTCACCATCAAATGCGGTAACGCGCCAATCTTTACTCGTGCACTCTTCGGTCTTGATCCACACGCTGATATGATAATAGTGCCATGGGAGTACCGCAATTTTCTGTCGGAGCCGCGCGGTGCCGTGTGGGTCTTGTTGGCGGAGACAGGTTTTACCCTCGTGTGCCGCTTCGTCCCGGAAGGATACTTTCCCAGGTTTTTCCACGTCCCAGTTAATGGGCGCGTCACCTTTCCAATCTTCCAAACCGCCATTCACTACTTTGGTGGTGTTGTCAAACGGAATCAGCTTTCCGTCCTTGACAACAAAGGCGGCTTTGCGAACCGGCATCCCTTCGGCAAGGTTTGGATCGTTTGAGAGGAGAAATTCTGAATAGCCAAATGGTGCTACACCGGCGATAATGTCCATGTTGGTCGCATGTGCGGCCTCACGGAATCGTTCCAAATTCTTCACGATGGCCGATGTCGCGAGTTTAAACTTGTCAAACTTAATGTCGGAGATAACGAAGCCGTTATAGCCAGCCGCTTTAGCGCGCTGCATTAAAGCGATTAGCTCCGTAGTTCGCTGATCACTGGCGAAGTTGGTCATGTTAAAGACCCACTTGCGGCCCGGTTCTAAACGTGGTGCCGGAGTGGTTGGAAGCGGTGTTTCCGCTCGGAGGGATGCTGTGGCAAGTAATAATAGCGTGGAGAGGCAGACAATCAGGCTCAAACGTGGAGTACGATTCATAGAATAGGATTCCTTATCCGACATTTCCCATATGACCTTTTGCCAACGACCATCGCTGGCTGTTGAGGTTCATTTGTTGTCAAATTATCCTCTCGAAGGTTGTTTACAAGTTAATTCTTCTCGTCCACGACCCGATTTTTTGCCTCGGATCACGTTTTTCTGCTCGCCAACAGACTTTGCAGTGAATCTTGACTACTCATCGGCACAATCCTTCCCTCATTTTCGACGCTGTCTCGCTATCCGCCCGTGTCCATCAGCCCGATACTGGTGTGGGCAACCTCAATCGCCCAATCCGCTCCCGAATTGATCGGAATAACTCACGAGGAATCGCTACCTCTGCCATCTGGAAGATCACCTGCCGCGCCTGGCGCACCACCTTCGCGCCAATCTTGATCAGTTTCTCCTTCATCGTCGTCAGCGTCCAGTGCCGTACCGCTCTGGGCAGCACGGC
>CAINDI010000150.1 GCA_903847335.1 uncultured Verrucomicrobiota bacterium
ATCACAACCGATTCCGGCGGAGCCAAGCACCCAAGCCACTGTGTTGCCGACGCCCGACATAGATCCGACTCCGGCTAGTGCTTAACCAAAGCGGATGGATAATTTGAAAGCATTGTGTGGTCCGGTAATAACCGATCGCGACCAACCCGATGCCAATAAGCATCAGCAGCCGTTTCCCGAGCAAGTGGCCGATGATTTTGCGAACGCGATTCGAGAAATTACTCGCCGAAACTGAGTGATAGAATCCCGCCGGTGTAAGCGCCGTGGATGGCGGTTCATAATCTTTCTGCACCGCTTGCGTAATCACCACCGACTCCGCACCGGCAATTTCGTTGCCGGCATGCCAACCCCACAACAGCATTAACTTGCTCATCTCGGACTGACTGCTGGCCAACACAACAGTTTCCAAATCCGTCGTCGGATTTTCGCTGGCATCGGTAAACCAGCCACTCACCTCCGCAACATTCCCACCGAAAAGTTCTGGCTTTGGTTGCTGATTGGTCGCATCGGAATTGATGAGCATCGCCGGTGCAGCATTGGCACAAGCCAATCCCAGCCCCACACAGAATGCAAAAAATCCGTTTCGGTTCACGCCATTCTTGAATAGCAGCGGTCATGCCAAGTCCTCTGGTGGCCGTTTTTGTGAGGAAAAACCTCAAAATCGTCACCGGCAACGAACTCACCGGACAATTTTGGTAACGTCCGGACAGAATTGTTCAATCACCGGCGATTCAACTAGCCGAAAGTTTTCCCTGGCGTTACACTGCCGGATAATGGAAACGTTCCACTGGAAAACTGACCGACCGCTTGTGATGGGAATTCTCAACGTCACGCCGGATTCGTTTTCCGATGGCGGCCAGCATTTCGATCTTGCCAGTGCCGTCGCTCGCGCCCGGCAAATGGCTAGCGAAGGCGCGGACATCATTGATATCGGCGGCGAAAGCACTCGACCCGGCGCACCGGGCGTCAGTGCTGACGAAGAAACCCGACGCGTGGTGCCGGTGATTGAACAGATTTCGGATTTACCTGTTTCGGTGGATACGACGAAAGCGATTGTCGCCGAACGCGCTCTGGCTGCCGGCGCACGAATCGTGAACGACATCAGCGCGCTCCAGTCGGATGCCGGGATGTTACCGGTGGTGCGCAACTCCGGCGCCGGCGTGGTGTTAATGCACAGGCAAGGCACGCCGGTCACGATGCAAAACAACCCCCGGTATGCCGACGTAGTTCAGGAGGTTTGCAAATTTTTGGCAGAGCGAATGGAATTTGCAGTCACCGGTGGCGTAAAAAAAACGCAAATCGCCGTTGACCCCGGCATCGGCTTCGGTAAAACTGTCGAGCACAACCGGCAGTTGTTGGCTGGGCTTGAACAATTTTCGGTGCTCGGTTGTCCGATTCTCGTTGGTGCTTCACGAAAGTCGTTTATTGGGCAGTTGTTGAACCGGCCGGCACACGACCGACTACCGGGTTCGCTGGCAGTTGCGGCGTGGGCGGTGCTGCACGGCGCGAAAATTTTACGAGTGCACGATGTGGTTGAAACAGTGGATGTCGTCCGAATGTTAGCCGCGTTACGAAAAGTGGATTGATTGAAAATGGAACGCATTTTGGAATTAATTACCGGTCAGTGGCGAGCCGCGATTGAAATCGTGTTGCTCGCAGCGGTGATTTATTATTTTCTCCTGCTATTTCGCGGCACACGCGGCGCGGCGGTGTTCAGCGGGTTGGTCATCGCGTTACTCGTGGTAACCGGCTTGACACACCTCTTTGAATTAGACGTGATGAATTGGATTTTGAGTCGCGTGCTCGGATTTTTAGCGATTGCGATGCTTGTTATTTTCCAACCGGAACTCCGGCGGGCCTTGGCACAAATCGGCAGCCAATCATTTTTCAGCAATTCGCAACAACGCACTGAAGTGATTGACGTGTTGGTGGAAACCGCCCGGCAATTATCGCAAAAACATTTTGGCGCATTGATTGCCATCGAGCGCGAAATCGGTTTTCGCGGCATGCAAGAAACCGGCGTGCCAATGGATGCCAAAGCCAGCACCGAATTGTTAGTAACGGTTTTCTTTACCAACACGCCATTGCATGACGGCGGCGTGGTTTTGCGCGGTGACCGGGTGGTGGCGGCCGGTTGTATTTTCCCGCTGACACAGCAACAAGGTTTGAGCGCAACACTCGGAATGCGGCATCGTGCGGCCATCGGACTCAGCGAAGAAACCGATGCGTTGGTGCTAGTTGTCAGCGAAGAGACCGGCGCGATTTCTGTGGCGCAACGCGGTCAGTTGAAGCGCGA
>CAINDI010000151.1 GCA_903847335.1 uncultured Verrucomicrobiota bacterium
CGCCTGTTGAATTTGCGTGGCGTCTGCGCTCACCGCCGGTAAATCCGCCGGAATCTCCTCGACGAACTGGATTTGATGCTTCTGCGCATCCGGCCGGATCAACGCCAACATCCGGTGCGCCAAATCGGCCAGATTGCACGGCGCAATCTCCGGCTCCCGCGGTCGCGCAAAATTCAACAAATCACTGAGCGTGGTATTCAGGCGTTTCACTTGCGCCTGAATCTCCTCAGTGATTTCCCGGTCCTGGCTGTCGCGCTTTTCAGCCAACACTTCCACCGCGGCGGCAATCCCCGCCAGCGGATTCCGAATTTCATGCGCGATCCCGGCGGCGAGTTCGCCAACCGTCGCCAGTTTATCCGCCTGCTGAATTTGTTTCTCGTGAGATTCTTGCAACTCGCGCTTCGTGGTATCCAAACTTTCCACCATGCCGTCGAACCCGCGTTCCAATTCCCCAATTTCATCCACCCGGTTGGAAGCCGCGCGCGCTGCCAAATCGCCAGCTTTCACCCGGTGCATTTGCGTGAGCAACTCATCCACCGGCTGGCTAACCAAGCGCACAATCAACATCCAAAGCACCACGCCCACCAACACAAAAATTACTGCACCATAGACGATAAGTAGATTCCGGTTGGTCGCAATATTGGCCTCCGCCGGTGCCATCGATTTTTCAAGAATAATAGCCCCAATCGGTCGCGGCGCGGTGCCGTGACACCGTTGACAAGCAGTATGATTTTGCACCGGCGACATCGTCACCGCAAATCGTCCCCCCCGCTCGGAACGCATCCCTTGCAAAACATGCGGCTCCGTAAAAAGTCCCGCCGGCAATTGCCGGATAATCGAATTAATTTCTTCCGGCTCCGTCGAAAACGCAATCCGCCCCTCCGGCGTCACGACGCGCCCGGCATAAATCTCCTTCGACTTCTTCAGCTCATTCAGAAAATGCGTCACCTCTTCGTGCCGCTCGCTCAACATCACGCCTTCGAGGTATTCGCGCACCATCGTGATGGAAATCGCGTTTTGCGCCTGCGTCCGCTCGTGCCACCAAGTGCTTTGGACGCGAATCACAAAAAAAGTGTAAATCGCAATGACCGCCGCCACCGTCACACCGACAGCCAACAAAACTTTCGCAGTCAGACTACGGCGTAACATGTTTCCCCGGATTGGAATGTTCAAACAACGGCAGATAGCGCGCCGCCAATCCGAAAATCACCACGCCAATCGAAACCAGCGTCAACGTCACCGTGATTTCAATCCATGACGGAAAATAATTTGCACCGGTGGCCGGTAACAATCCAATCCACGCCACATTCAGCCGATTCAAAATCACCCCAGCAATCACCGGAATCGCCGCCGCAAATGCCCACCGGCGCCGGCCCGACCACTGCGTTCGCAACATTACGAACAGCGGCGCCGTCAGCAGCAACATTTCGATAGTAAAAGTCACGCCTTGCAATGGATTCTGGAACACATACGTCCACGCATTGCGCGCTGTCAAATCGGCGATGCGCAAAAACAAATACACGAGCAACAACGGTGTCATTCCTTTAGCCAGCGCCGTGAGCACTCGCGGTTCCAACGGCTGCCGGAACGTCCAAAACGTCAGCGCCGAAACGAAAATCGCCATCGCGAATCCGGAAATAATCGCGCTGATAAAAAACAATACCGGTAACAACGGCGTGTACCAGAGCGGCAATAATTTATTCGGCACAATCAAAAACAGCGAGCCGAGCGAAGATTGATGCAACGTCGAAAGCACCACGCCGCAAATCACAAACGGCACCGTGATTGCGTGCACAAACCGTGACAACTTCAACCAGCCAAGCTTATCGAGCAGGATGGGCGCAAACTCCACCGTCAACACACCGGAGTAAAGCATCACGCACCACGACACCTCGAAAAGCACCGAGCGATGTTGCCAATAAAAAATTGGCCGCCAAATCTGATGCCACCGGCCCAAATCCACCAGCAGCGCGCCGGAGGCCGACAAAATGTAACCCAGATAGGCTGCCAATACCACCGGTCGCAGAATCGGATAAAACGTTTTAATCCGAAAAATATAAACCATGCACGCCGTCAGAAACCCACCGGCGGCGAACGCAATTCCGCACAACACCAGCGCCTTCCACAGTCCCCACGGAAATTGATCCGACAGATTCGTTACCGCGCCCAACCCCAGCGCGTACCGGCTCGTCAGCGCATAACCACCCAACCCCCACAGCACAATCAACAGCACCCAACTTCCCGCCGCCGCCGAAAGCCGTTGCGGAAATTGCCGGCCCGCCAATAACCAACACGCCACTACCGCTGCACCCATCATCACCAGCACGCCGAAAATCCGGAACAACGCCAGCAGCCAATTGATTTCAGGAATGCTGTTCACGCGTCCTCCAGCGCACCACAAATCCCAACAACAAACCCATACCAATCACCACGAACGGCAATTTCGAAATCACTTTCCATGTCAAATTCGGCAACGATTCTTTCGGCAAATCTTTCGGGAAACCGAGTTCCTCCAGCGGCGCATCGGCCAAATAAATCCACGACGTACCGGCGACAATTTCTTCGCCGTACAACGCCGTATACCGGTGCGGTTGCGAACCCAAGCGCGCCTTTGCTTCCTGCAATAACTCACCGCGCCGGCCAAATTTCAGAGTACCGGTCGGACACGCCGCAACACACGCCGGCGACTGACCGGCCGTTTGCCGGTCTGCACAGAAATCGCACTTCGCCACGCGCGGCGTCAACGCATTATCCCACTCGTATTTCGGCACCGTGAACGGACAAGCCAGCAGACAATACCGGCAGCCGATGCAAACATTTTCGTGATACACCACCGGTCCGGCGGCAGTTTTTTCCAACGCCGCAACCGGACAAACCGACGCGCAGGCCGGCTCCAAACAATGCATACACTGTCGCTTGACTGGTGTCGGATGCGTTTTGTCCACAAACGTGCGAGTTTGAAAAGTCAGCTTCCCATCGCCGGCACCATATCCGATGGTGGCAGACGGCAAGCCGGGGAAACCTGCGCGAATCCGGCACGCATTCTCGCACGCCCGGCAACCAATGCACCGCGTCAAATCCACCAACACTGCCGCGCCGGTGACCGGGTCCGCTTTGGTTTCTCCCGCCACTCCACAACGCGCACCCGCCAGCATCAGCGCGCCGGTGGCACTGGTCTGGAGAAAACGCCGCCGCGAAATCATTTCGGTTTATCCTCGGTCTTCTTCGTCCGGAAATGTGGTACGGCGAAACCGACAAAAATTCCCAACAAAAACGCCAGTCCCACCACCGGCGGAAAAACGCGCCGGTTGGCGAGAACAGTATTGCGCAGCGTAGTCGCTTCTTTTTCCAAATCAGCCAGGTGCGCAGTTTGTTTTTCCGGCGTGGCGGCTTTGAGTTTCGCCACTTCCTCAGTCAACGTCTCGCGCTCATGACTCGCGTGAACCATTTCCCGGTGGCAACTCGCGCACGTCTCTGCGCCGACGCCAAAAGTGTGACCGCGCACACCGATGCCACGAATTTTCGCGACCGAAGATTTAATCTCCGGCATGTGACAACTCAAGCAATGGAGACCTTCAAGGGAATGGGTCGCATGCGAAAAATCTTTCAGCCGGTCGGTGTGACAAGTGCCACACATCTGGTCCGGCTGGTCTTTCCGGAGCTTCATGCCGTGCATTTTGTGGCAATCGAAACAGCGGATATTTTTCTGGCCGTGCGCACTGACGCGCCACTCACCGTAGGTCACCGTGTGGCAACTCTGGCAAACTTCGGAAGTCACCGGCAGAATCATTTTCGCTTTGTCCGGATGATCCTCCTTCATCGCGCCGTGACACGATTCGCAAGTAATACCTTCGTGTGAAAACTTACCGGTTTTCCGGTCAAACTGCGTGGTGTGGCAAACCAGACACTCGATTTTCTTGCCACCTTTCGTCCAGCCGTTGAGGAACGTGTCGTTCATCGTCTGGGCGTGTGGCGAGGCTTGCCAGTCTTTCGTTTGCTGTTCGTGACAAAGCACACACCGGTCGGCAACTTTATCTTCGTCATCCGCTCGCGCACCACCGGCGCACAAGCCGGCCAACAGCAGAATCAAAACAACTTTAATCTTTTTCATGCGGCGCCTTCTTGCCAATCAACCAAGCGGGATTCATCGGAAATTCCTTCGGATCAAAAATGACCCAGTACGCATGCCAGACCAAAATCGCCAATGTTGCTAGCACTGCTTCGTAATAATGAATCACCTGCGCCACATCGTGATAAACCTTCGGCAATGTCGCCAACATCGTCTCGGTAAACAGCAACATCAAGCCGGTGACAATCATCACCAGCGAACCCCACATCAACGCCCAGTATTCCGCCTTCTCCGCATAATTCCATTGGCGCGGCGCGACCGGCGTTTTGCGCAGCCCGATGTTGTACGCCAACGTTCCCAGCGCATCGCCGATGTCGTGCCACGCGAACCAAAGCGCCCGGAAATATCCGCGCCCTTTTCGCGTCACCACCAGCGAAACGGAATGCACCACAAATAAAACGATGAATGTCCATCCGGCAATCCGGTGAATCAATCCGCGCACTGCGCTGCCGGTATCGCCACCAGTCCGGAACGGCCAGCTAAACACCGCGTCCGGAAATTTGTGCACAAACCCGGTATAAGCCAGCAACACAAACGTCGCCATCAAGATGAAATGTTGAGTCCGGAGCCACTTGGTCAATCGCACTTCGCCGGTGCTGTTCCGGACACGCGCAATGTGCGTGCGGGTTTTCCGGAGATAATCCAAGAACACAAATCCGGCCATTCCACCAATCGTGACGATGATAAGGAAAATATAAATCCGCGAAATCAAATTCACTAACCACGGCTTTCCTTCGGCAGCACCGGGCGGCGCGTGAATCCGAAAAAATTCTGCCGTCAACCGCGTCCCAATGCCAGGATGACATTTACCGCAGGTCTGCGCCAAGTTAGTCGGGTTGATGGACGACTGCGGATCGCTTGCCGGTAAGATGTCGTGAATGCCGTGGCACGAGGCGCAGTTCGCCGCCAATAGATTACCGCCTTGCAACGCCAACCCGTGAAAACTTTGCGAGTAGGTGCTGAAAACATTCGGCGGCAACCGGTACTGCGAGATGATGCGCGTCGCCGCATGACATTGACCGCAGGTGTCCGGAATGTTCGCCGGCGAGACGCGCGAAGTCGCTAGTTTAACCGCCGTGATGGAATGTTCGCCGTGGCAATCCGTGCAGACCGGCGCGTCACGCACACCGGCTTTGACCGCGGCGCCGTGGACGCTGCGCCGGTAGGTCTGCTCGACGTTTTCGTGGCATTTTCCGCAAGTGGTGGGTGTGTTTTTCCAATTTAATTTCGAAGCCGGATTGGTGGACTTGTGCAAATCATGCGAGCCGTGGCAATCAGTGCAAACGGCGGCATTGATTTCTTTCTTCTGCAACACGGCGATACCGTGAACGCTCTGCTCATAACTCACAATCGGACTGCGTTCACGGAGATGAAATTTTTCCATGTCCGCGGTTTTGCCGTGGCACCGGCCGCAAGTGTTGGGCAGATTGCTCCGGTAGACTGGCGAGGCGGTGTTCCGGTAATTCAGCAATTCGTGCGCGCTGCCGTGGCAGTCCCGGCATGAAGCCGCTTCTGCAACACCTTTGTGAATCGCTTGTCCGTGGTCGCTTTTGAGATAGATGTCAGCTTCGACCCGGTGACATTGGCTGCAAGCAACCGGCTTGTGCGTTTCGGCGTGCGGCAAATCGGTAATGTCAGCGTGGCAACTCGTGCAGAGATTTTTCGCGTGGATGGAATCGGCGAATTTTTTCTCATCCACAAACAACGACACCGCCTTACCGGCGGCATTCGTTTTGACAAGCTCCTTGTCGTTGTGGCAGGCAAAACAATCAGAATTATCGAGCGCTCGCGCGGTCAGCACCGGCGCGAGGAGCAACGACAAAATTACGACAAGCTTCAGTTTCTGCATGGTGACTCGCTCCGTCGCCCGCGGCGGATTTCACCGCGGGCGACGGCAAGTCGAAAGGCCGGTTAGTGTTTTACTTTAGGATCGGGATGCGCGATTTTTTCAAC
>CAINDI010000152.1 GCA_903847335.1 uncultured Verrucomicrobiota bacterium
AAGATAAAGGTCCGTACCGACCATGCGCGTGGCGATATAGTCACCATCAATTTCAACCTCCCGGATTTTGGTGGGGCTGGTCGGCGTGCTAACGTCATACACTCGCGCCAATACTGTACTAGTGGAAAAATACCAAATCGGTCGAAATGGCATCGGAACAACCAGTGGATTACGAAATGAGGTTCCGACAACGACGAGCGTTTGCCCGGTTAAATATAATTCTTGCGGGTAAAATGTCTCCGTTGTGAAATCAAGAATGTTCGTGGCAGTTAAGGTAGCGAAAAACTGAAATTGCGGTTGAATTGCAAGGACTCGGCTTTGGTTGAGCTGGTAAATAACTGCGCCATCGGTCTTCACGCAATCGCCTTCATCCACACCGGTCACTTGTGTCAGCGTCGGTGAAAATATCGCATCTCCCGCACTAGGTGCCAACGCGTTAGCCATAAATTGCAAACCGGTCCGATAACTCGAATAATATCGCGGCTGATGCTTGCGTAGGATTTGTAAGAGCTGTGTATTAGACTGAATGCGTTGTGGAGAGTTAGACTCCGCGAACGTGGTCATACCCGCAAATAACAAGCCCACAGCTAAAATATTTAACCAGTACTTCTTGATTTTCATGTGCACATTATACCGCACATCCATCGGAGTGCAATGTTGGCTACTTTCTCCGGTAATTAGTGCGCCGGCACGATTAACCGGTATGCTAAGAGTCCGGCAAAAATTAAAAAGACGACACCACAGATTCGCACTAATTGCGTCAGCGTTTTGGGTTTCACTCGACGGTGAGCACGCGACACGAAAAACGCCAGCAGTAAAAACCAGAGCACGCCACCGGTAAACACGCCGATTAAACAAGCCAGCCGACTGAGTGGCGCGGTTGTCACCCATTCGCGAGCAAATAATCCGGTCGTGAGCGTTGCCCAGACTAACACCAACATCAGATTTGAAATCGTCAGCACAAATCCGAGTAAAAATGTTTTCGGATGATGCCACCGGACATCGGCGCGTTCGGCAGCGGCTTCGCTTTGCGCCTCGAATCGCTCGGGTTTTGTCAGCAAACTATGGATGCCCATTCCGGTAATCACCACGACCGCCACGATGCGCATTGCAAAGAAAATTTTTGGCTGGCTCAGCAAACTCGAATGACCGGCGAGCATTAATCCGGCGTAGATTGCCTCCGCCACCATCGCACCGACTCCGGCCAAGAATGCCGAGAGAAAACCTTTACGCAGCGCATTGTTGATTACGGTCAAGTTGACCGGCCCGACCGGGATTGAAACGATAAACCCGCACGCCATCCCCGCCGCTAACGCTTGTAGCAAGTGCAGTTGTTCCATGGCACCCTACGCCACGTCCGTGTCGTCCTCGCCGGCCTCCTCGATTTCGCGGCGCCAGCTCTTCCGCACCCACGGCCGCACCAGCCCGTAGATTAAATACGCCACAAACAAAAACGCAAACGTCACTTGCGGATAATTGAAAAATAACATCGCCGCTACCACCACACCGGCAAATGCCGCCACGGATTTGCGCGCCGTCCATTCCACCTGCTTGAACGTCGGATACCGCACATTACTGACCATCACGCCCGCCACCAACAACATCAGCAGCGGCAACGCATATCGCCACGGTCCCAGCGGATGTTCCGGCGTGCCCTGCGGAATGATGATATTGTCGGATCCCAACTGCCGGACCAACATCGTCACACTCACCACCAACGCCGCCGCCGAAGGAATCGGCAGCCCGATGAATTCATTTTTGGTGGTACTTGGGCCGAGCGTGCACAACACATTGAATCGCGCCAACCGAATCCCGCCGCAAACCAAATACACCGCCGCCACAATCCAACCGGTCTTCGGAAAATCTCCCAAAATAATCGCGTACACCAAAAACGCCGGTGCCACACCAAAGCTCACAATATCCGCCAGCGAATCAAACTCCCGGCCAAACGGCGATTCCTTCTTCGTCACTCGCGCCACGCGGCCATCGAGGAAATCGAACGCAAACGCCGCCAGAATTAAATAAACCGCATTATCAATCGCCTCTGGCTTCCGGAATTCCACGTACTTAAAAATCCACGTCAGCGCAAAAAAACCGCACGCCAAATTACCGGCGGTGAACAAATTCGGCAGCAAATAAATTTTAACCTTCTCGCCGTTTTCCGTCGTCGCAGTTTTATTTTCGTCGGGCAACAATGGTCTCGCCTCCTTTGGCATATTCGCCAACTTTCGCCACAATTTCTGTCCCGGCCGGCAAAAACAACTCCACGCGCGAGCCGAACCGGATCATTCCAAATCGCTCACCTTTCGTCAGCGTCGCGCCTTCGCCGCACCAACCCACAATCCGTCGCGCAATCAACCCGGCAATCTGCCGTACCGTCACCCGATAACCGTCCGATGCTTCGACGACAATCTGCCGGTACTCATTTGACGCCGACGCCTGCGGATCACGCACATCGAGAAACTTACCGGGCCGGTATTCCACCGATTGAATCGTCCCGGCAATCGGCGTGCGTTGAACATGCACGTCGAAGATCGTCAAGAAAATCGCCACCCGCGTCGTTTCGCCCACCGGCTTGATTTCGACAATCTTACCGGTGGCTGGCGCGACAATTACTTTTTCATCCGCCGGTACCGTCACATTCGGATCGCGGAAGAATGAGATCGTGAACACCAGCAACACCGCCGTCAGCACCGCCACCGGCCAGCATTGCCACCGGATTCCGGCCACCAGCGCCACCGTCAAAATTAAAATCGCCCACTTCCCTTCCAGCAAAGTTCGTGCAGTAAACATAAATTTCTCCGCCATCCTACCTGAATTGCTTATCTTGACAAAGTTTTTTATGAACGCCGCTATCAACTAACCAGTCAAGCGTTACGCAACCAATTGTGATTGCGATTGACGGCTCGTGACGGCGGTATTAATTTTCGCCGTGAACAAAGCTAACTTGCAATCACAATAATCACTGAGAGTAAAAGACAAATATTTCTAGGTAACGGAATGATTGATTATAGGCACAGCCTAGATGGCATTACGAACGAAGAATTACATGGTTTTTTTGCGGGATGGCCTCAACCACCCTCTGTTTTTAAATTTCGTGAGATTCTAAAGAAAAGTTTTGCTTTCATCGTAGCCTACGACACTAAGACTAAAAACGTAATCGGCTTTGTGACTGCAATTTCAGATGGGATTTTTGCGGCATTCATACCACTCCTTGAAGTCAAAACAGAATACCAGAGGAAGGGAATAGGTCGTGAACTTGTGAGAAGGATGGAAAGCCGCCTTTCCGGAAACTATTCGATAGATATTGTTTGTAACCACGAGTTGGAATCGTTTTATGCAGACCTAGGATATACAAGCTTGTCTGGACAAGCGAAACGCTTCCCAAAGTCCTTAAGTTAGATGCTACCCCACCGGTAACGATTACTCGTCAGCCGGTTCGAATAAATCAAACTGGTTGCCGTCGGGATCGGTGACGGTGATGAGCCGGCCGTAGGCTTCCGTGCGGATGTCACCATCGAAATTGACGCCACGTTCCTTCAACGTCGCCACGGTCGAGTCAAGATTGTCCACGAGCAAACTGAGGAATGGATTGCGCGCGCCACCGGCGGGTTCGGCTTGCATCAGACCAAGGTGAACGCCGTGCAATTCGATTTCCGCCCAACCGGTACCGGCTTCTTGGTACGCGACGGTGAGGCCGAGGGTTTTGGTGTAAAATTCGACGGACCGGTTGAGGTCGGCGACTTTGATCACGATGTTAGCGATGCCTTGAATCATAATTTTCTCAGTAGGGTAATGGGAACTTATTGGTTAGGGTTTTGACTTTTTCTTTCACACGCGCATGCACCGCGACGTCATCGGGTTTCTCCAAAACCTCGGTGATGAGCGCGGCGATTTGGGTCATCTCGGCTTCTTTCATGCCGCGCGTAGTCACCGCCGGCGTGCCGACGCGGATGCCGCTGGTCACGGTTGGCTTTTCAGGATCGAACGGAATCATGTTTTTGTTCACGGTGATACCAGCCTTATCGAGCGCTTCCTGCGCAATCTTACCGGTACTCTTTTTCGGACGGAGATCAACAAGCATCAAATGGTTATCGGTGCCGCCGCTGACAATCCGGAAACCTTTACTCGCCAGAGCACCGGCGAGCGTCGCGGCGTTTTTGACGACTTGTTGCTGGTAAGCTTTGAACTCCGGTTGCAGCGCTTCCTTAAAGCAAACGGCTTTGGCGGCGATGATGTGTTCCAACGGACCACCTTGGATGCCGGGGAAAATTTGCGAGTTCACTGTTTTGGCGTGGACTTCTTTGCACAAAATCAATCCGGCTCGCGGACCGCGCAACGTCTTGTGCGTCGTGCTGGTCACGATGTCGGCGTGCGGCACTGGGTTCGGATGCAATCCAGCGGCAACGAGACCGGCAATGTGCGCCATGTCCACAACGAGCGCCGCGCCGACCTCCTTGGCAATCGCCGCGAATGCCGCAAAATCTAGCGTGCGCGGATAAGCGCTCGCACCAACGACAATGATGCGCGGTTTCTCGGCGTGGGCGAGTTTAGCAACTTCTTCCATGTCAATCCGCTCAGTCTTTTGGCTGACGCCGTACGGAACGATCCGGAAAAGTTTACCGGAGAAATTCACCGGCGAACCGTGTGTCAAATGACCACCGAAATTCAAACTCATCGCCAACAACGTGTCACCTGGTTTCGCCAATGCAAAATACGCGGCCATGTTCGCTTGCGAACCGGAATGCGGCTGGACGTTGGCGTGTTCCGCGCCGAAAAGTTGCTTCGCGCGGTCAATCGCGAGTTGCTCGATCACATCCACACATTCGCAACCGCCGTAATACCGCTTACCGGGATAACCTTCGGCATATTTGTTCGTGAGCACAGTCCCGGCGGCTTCAAGCACCGCCGGCGAAACAAAATTCTCACTGGCAATCAATTCGATGTTGTCTTGCTGACGCTGCGTTTCGTGTTGGATGGCCGCGAAAATTTCCGGGTCAGCTTTTGCGATGGCGGAGAGTGATTTTGTGATGACGGGGGGATGGTCCATTTTTTTGACGCGCCGGTCGTGGCGGCCTCCTTCGAATTCGGTTTTCAGCCACACATCGAGAATCGACTGGGCTTTTTTGTTGTCAGTTTCTAACGCGGAAAGCACAAGAATGTTGGCGTCGTTATGCTCACGACTGAGCTTCGCCCATTCTTCATTATTCACCATCGCAGCCCGCGCACCAACGACGCGATTAGCGGCGATGCTCATGCCGATACCACTTTTGCAAATCAAAATTCCACGGTCCACGCCACCGGCGGCCACTTCATTCGCCACCGCAAACGCATAATCCGGATAATCCACCGCTTCCGCGAAATTGGTACCGAAATCGGTAACTTGGAAATTGTTTTTCGCCAACCAATCTTTCAACGCCGCTTTCATTTCCACACCGCCGTGGTCAGCAGCGATAGCGATTCGCAAAACCGGCCGATTCGCCACCGGCTCCACCGTTGCGCGAGCGGAAGTTTGCTTGATGAATTCGATAATGCTCGGCAGCGCTCGCTTAATCTGGTCGCGCGTCCGCCGGTAAATTTCGAGCGATTGTCCGATGGGATCGGCGACATCCTTCCCAATCACTTCGGCATCCTCAAACTCCCGGAGTAGAAAAGTTTTCTCGGCGGCCATCGGATACAGCGTCTGAATGCTGTCTTGTTGCTGCCGGGTCATCGTGAAAATAAAATCCGCTTCCTTGATCAGCGGTACGCGCAACGATTGGCTGTAATGCGTCGCGATATCCACGCCGATTTCCGCCATCGCGATTTCCGATTCCTCGGTGACCGGCTGCCCGTCAAGCGCGCCCAGTCCCGCTGAAAAAATCCGATAATTCTGGTCGTCGCCCAACGCAGCACGCAACAAACCTTCCGCCATCGGACTGCGGCAAACATTACCGGTACAAACAAAAAGAATCGTCTTCATTGCCACGATAAAAATACTCGGATGCCCTTCAAAACATCCACCGCGCGCTGCAACACCACATCGCGCGCCGGTGTAACAGCCGGTTCGGATTCCGGCGCCGGCGCTCCAGCCAGCGTCAGCGCATTGGTCGTCCCGGCTGGCGAATTTGTCAACGCCAACGACGGCGTCTCAATTTCCTCGCCGCGAAAAACTTTCACGAGCGACGCTTCCGTGAACGCGTGCTTCTTCACTTGCGGCTGCAAACTCGCCGTCAGCGTGACGTTGGACGCTACATTGAAAACCGCTTCGCGCTCGGTCTTCGAATCAATCTTCACCAAAATATCTGGAATGATACCGGCAGGAAAAATCTCGCCGCCTTTCGGGAAAACAATTTTCGCTGTCGCCAACCGTAACACTCGCCCATCGCTGAGCGTTTGATCTTGCCACGCCACCGGTAATCCCGCCGTCGGCCCACCAATGACGATGCCACGATCTTGCGACCGCAATGCGCCAACCAACACCTCAGCACTGCCACGCGTCTGCGAATTCACCAGCAACAACAACGGCGACTTTGCCAACTCCGCTACGAGTGATTGCGGTGCGTTAATCGTCCGGTAAACCTCCGGCGCACCATCGGAACGTTTCACCGTGAACAACTCCACGCCCGCCGGTAAGAATCGACTCACCACTTCTGCCGCGGCCGCGAAATTTGTGCCGTCGGCAAATCGCAAATCGAGCACGTAACCGGAAACTTTCGCCTGCGCAAAATTTTTCAATTCACCATCGAGCGCCGCCGGCGTCTCGCTCACCACATCGGTCAGGCGAATGTAGCCGATGTCCGGTTGAATCACTTCGACTCGTGCCACCGGCTCGTGGGCGTTGGATTGGATCACCGGAACACTATTGGATTTCGCTTCCTCGGCGGCCAGCAATTTCGCGCCGGTTCCGAGCATTTTTAGAATCCCGGCCACTGAAGCGTCGTTGAGTTTTTGCGCGTCGAGTGTTTCCCGGTCGACGTAATGCTGTTTCAACGCATCAACGATTTCGGAAGTCGTGTCCGCGCCGACCACGCGAGCCATGACTAGAAAAGCCAAACCGCTGATTAGAAAATAAAATTTCATTTTGAAGTGCGATGTAACGCCCGCGCCGCAATATCGCGCCGGTAATGCACGCCGGCAAACTGAATCCATTTCACGCCGTCATACGCCCGGCGCATCGCATCGGCAATATCGCCACCGATTCCCGTCACGCCGAGCACGCGACCACCGGCGGTCACAATCTGACCGTTTTGAAATTGAGTCCCAGCGTGAAACACCGTCACGTTAGCCAACTTGCTCGCCGCCGGCAATCCGGTAATTACCTGACCGCGTTCGTAGTTGCCTGGATAACCACCGGCGGTCAACACCACGCACACCGCCGCGCCGGGTTTCCATTTCAATTCAAATTTCTCCAGCGTGCCATCGGCCGTCGCGATGCACGCCTCGACCAAATCAAAATCCATCCGCGGCACGACCGCCTGTGTTTCTGGGTCACCGAACCGGCAATTGAATTCCAAAACTTTTACACCGGTCGGCGTCAACATCAAGCCGGCATAAAGCACGCCCCGGTAATCAATGCCATCGGCTTTCAATCCCGCCAGCGTGCGCGCAAAAATTTCCGTCGCATCCACCGGTAATCCGACCGGCGAATACGCGCCCATGCCACCGGTATTCAAACCGGTGTCGCCGTCGCCGACGCGTTTGTGGTCTTGCGCCGGCGCGAGAATTTTCACCGCACCACCGGAGACCAGCGCCATCACGCTAACTTCTTCACCGGTGAGACATTCCTCGATGACAACCTGCCGGCCAGCGTCGCCAAACGCGCGTTTTTCCATGATGTCAACGATGGCTTGGTCGGCTTCGGCGACCGTTTGCGCGACGATGACACCTTTACCGGCGGCGAGGCCGTCGGCTTTCACAACAATCGGCGCACCGTGCTTTCGGACGTACGCGCGAGCATCTACCGGATTATCGAAAATGCCGGCGGCAGCGGTGGGAACGTTGTGTTTGAGAAGAAATTGTTTGGAGAAAACTTTACTGCCTTCGAGTCGCGCGGCGGATTGAGTCGGGCCGAACACACGGAGATTTTTCGCCTGAAATGCGTCGGCGATACCGGCGCACAAAGCGGCTTCCGGACCGACAACGGTGAGGTCAATCCCCTTCTCCGTCGCAAACGCCGCGAGCTTGGCGACTTCGGTGATTTCCAGCGGCACACACTCGGCAAGTTCGGAGATACCGGGATTGCCGGGCGCGCAGAATAGTTTGGTAACGTGCCGGCTCTGCGCCAGTTTCCAGATTAAAGCATGTTCGCGACCGCCGCCGCCGATGACTAGGATTTTCATAACTCGCGCCGCGCACTCTAGGCGACACGCCCGGCACGGTCAACGAGATTGTATCTGCACCGGCGATAAATCTCTGCTTGTGGTTGCCGGCGCGCGCGGCGATAATTCACGACAATGATGAATGAAAATCCTCGTCCGCTACTGGAACTGGTGCTGGAGAAATTTCCGGACACACCGCGCAAACGCGCCAAAGAATGGATTGTCGCCGGGCGCATCAGCGTGGCCGGCGTGGCAATTCGCAAACCGCATCAGCCGGTGACGGCGGCACCGGCGGCGCTGGAATTGCAAGGCCGAAAAATGGGGACGTTGGCGTTTGACGAAGAGTGGCGGATTCATCCCCGGCTGAGTTTGGTATATCTCGACGCGTCGCTGGCAATCGTGAACAAAGGCGCTGGCTTGCTCTCGGTGCCGGCGCCGATTACGGATTTATCGGCGTTGAGTATTCTGGCGGATTTTCTGTCTGGCAAATTGCGCGGGTTGAGTTTCCGAACGGCGGAACGCCGCTTGCCGGCGGCGTTCCGGCAAATGGAACCGCTACCGGTGCACCGACTCGATCAATTTACCACCGGCGTGTTGTGTCTGGCGATGAACCCGGCGGCGCGGGCGGCGTTGATTGACCAATTCTCAGCGCACACGGCGTCCCGGCAATACGTGGCGTTTGTGGATGGCCGACCGAAAACACCGCGCGGCACGTGGCGGCATTGGTTGCGCTTTGATGTGGAAGCGTTGCGGCAACACGTTTTTACCTCGCAACCGAGCGGCGCGGAGTCGTTAGAATCCATCACGCATTACGAAGTGCTTGGCGAATACGTTCTTGGTAAAACTGGCCGGGTGATTTCCAAAATGCGTTTCAAACTGGAGACCGGCCGCACGCACCAGATTCGCGCACAAGCCGCCCACGAAGGACTGCCGTTGATTGGCGACCGGACATATCATTCGCTCTATCACGCCTCAAAACGCGAACGCGCCCTGGTGCCGATTGAATGCGAACGGCAAGCGTTGCACGCGGAGACATTGGAACTGACGCATCCCGTCAGCGGTGAACGCCGGCAGTGGTCCGCACCGATTCCAGCCGATTTGCAACAACTCGAACGCGAACTCGTGGCGCAAACTTACCGGAAATAATCATGACGCAGCCGGCGCTCGAAATCGGTCTCATCGGTGGGATTGAGAAGCGAAAAATTGAAATCGTGGATTATGATGCGCGCTGGCCGGCGAAGTTTCAACAACTGGCGAACACGATCGCCACAACGCTCGGCAAGACGGCCTTGCAAATTGAGCACATTGGCTCGACTTCGGTGCCGGGGTTGGGCGCAAAACCGATTATCGATATTCTGCTGGTGGTGGCGGATTTCCCGTGATGAAATTCTGTATCTTCCCCAGCTGGAGGCAATCGGCTACGAACTGCGAGTCCGCGAACCGGATTTTCATGAACACCGAATGTTCCGGACGCCTGCCCGAGACGTTCACGTTCACGTCTATTCTGCCGGCTCTTCTGAAATCGAACGCAATCTAATATTTCGAGACCGACTGCGCAGCAATCCTCAAGACCGGCAGCGCTATGAGGATACAAAGCGAAAACTCGCAACCCAATCATGGTCCGACATGAATGCCTATGCCGCAGCTAAGACTCAAATCATTGAGCAAATTACCGCAACTGCACGGGCAGCCAGCTCTACATCACTGTGAGTCACGATGGCGCAGTTGGCACAGGTGGTGGGTTGCCGGTGGTGATTAAGTGAGACATGGCACAGGTGGTGGGATTTAGCTTGTCTAGTTTATCCATTTCTATTCTAGGCACTTAGGTATTTACTGGAATCGTTGGCACAGAGTTAGCTAATTAGCTTGCCGGAGATTTTATATGGCAAAAGTACTTGGAATTGATTTAGGCACAACAAACTCATGCATGGCAGTCGTGGAAGGCGGCGAGCCGGTGGTGGTTCCGAACGCCGAAGGCGCACGGACGACACCGTCGATTGTCGCGTTTACGAAAACGGGCGAACGACTCGTTGGTCAGGCGGCGAAGCGGCAAGGCATCGTCAATCCGACAAACACGGTTTACTCGATCAAGCGGTTCATGGGCCGGAAGTTTGAAGAGGTCGAAATGGAGCGCAAACGCGTGCCTTACGAAGTTGTGCGCGCTGCCAATGGCGATGCTGCCGTCAAGGTTGTGGTGAATGGCGAGACGCAGACCTATACCCCACCGGAAATCTCGGCAATGATTTTGGCAAAACTGAAAGCCGATGCGGAAGCTTACCTCGGTGAAAAAATCGAAAAAGCGGTCATCACGGTACCGGCGTATTTCAACGATTCGCAACGGCAAGCCACGAAGGATGCCGGTAAGATTGCCGGGTTGGACGTAGTGCGAATCATCAACGAACCGACAGCTTCTTCTCTCGCCTACGGACTCGACAAGAAAAAGGATGAGCACATCGCGGTGTATGATCTTGGCGGTGGCACGTTTGATATTTCGGTGTTGAACATCGGCGACGGCGTGTTTGAAGTATTAGCGACGAACGGCGACACGCATCTCGGCGGTGACGATTTCGATGAGCGCGTGATGAATTGGATTATTGACGATTTTAAAAAGGAGACCGGCAACGATCTGAAAAAGCAAGCCGACGCGCTCCAACGGATCAAGGAAGAATCTGAAAAAGCGAAAATCGCGTTGTCTAGCGCGATGGAATACGAAATCAATTTGCCGTTTATCACGGCGGACGCTAGCGGACCGAAGCACATCGTCAAGAAACTCACCCGCGCCAAGCTCGAACAGCTTTGCGACGAGTTGATTGACCGGACGATTAAGCCGGTGGAAAACTGCTTGCGCGACGGCAAGATTGATATGAGCAAAGTGGATGAGTTAGTGCTCGTCGGCGGAATGACCCGGATGCCGAAAGTGATTGAGGTCGCCGGTAAGCTCATCGGCAAAGCGCCGCATCAAGGAGTGAATCCAGACGAAGTGGTAGCGGTAGGAGCGGCCATTCAAGGAGGCGTTCTTACCGGTCAAGTCAAACAAGACATCGTGCTACTAGATGTGACGCCGTTATCGCTGGGCATTGAAACACTCGGCAATGTGTTCACCACGTTGATTCCGCGTAACACGACGATTCCGACGCGCAAAAGCGAAATTTTTTCGACCGCCGGTGATAGTCAGACCAGCGTCGAAGTTCACGTGCTTCAGGGCGAACGCTCAATGGCGCGCGACAACAAGACGATTGGAAAATTTCATCTCACCGAAATCCCACCAGCCCCGCGTGGCGTGCCGCAGATTGAAGTGACATTTGATATTGATGCGAACGGCATTCTGCACGTTTCCGCGAAAGACCTGGGCACCGGTAAGTCGCAGAAGATTACGATCACGGCGTCGAGCGGTTTGTCGAAAGATGAAGTGGAGAAGATGCGCCAGGAAGCCGAAGCGCACGCCGATGAAGACAAACAAATCCGCGAGAAAGTGGAAGTGACGAACCGGTGTGATGCGCGAAT
>CAINDI010000153.1 GCA_903847335.1 uncultured Verrucomicrobiota bacterium
GCTTCGAGTAGCACCATTGCACCAACCTAGCATCAGTATGCAACGGTCGCGGCGTGACGACGATGTCAGCATTGATGAACATTGAGTTTTGCCAGAACAGCACCGCCGTTTTTTTCTCCAGTAATAAATCCCAAAGTCGTGGCGCCTGCACCAATGCTGACGGCTGATCCCAAAATTTTACCTCGAAATTTTCCCGGTCAAACCAGCCATTGCCGACAATTCCGTGAACGCTCGGCGGTTGACCAGTCAGCAATGTCGCTTGCACCGAACAAGTCACCGCCGGGAAACTTGGTTTCATCGGTCGCATCACGCCGCGCCGGGCGAGCGCTGCCAAGTTCGGAATCAATTCCGGTCGCTCGAAATGTCGAGGCGCGAGACCGACAACGTTAAGAATAACGAGGCGTTTACTCATGTCATCGGAATGATTTTCGCCAATACCATCGCCGGTAGTAGCAACGACAACACCAGCATCGCACCGAGCCAATCACCGGTGGTCATGACAAAGCCGGCGTCCACGACAATGATGCCGAGCAACATTTGTTTCACCACTCGGCGCAACGAAGGTTCCACGACTTCCCGGCGCGCAATCAACGTCAACCCGGCCACATAAACTCCGAGGATTACCGGTGGCCAAAGCGGTGCGAAACCGCCCATCCCCAGTGCAAAGTTACAAGCCCGGCAAGCGCCGAGAGTCACCGGTGCGAGCCAGACGATTTTTTTTGCAACCGCGTTGTAAAAAATAATCAGCGCCGCCAACGGCAAAGCCTTGACGCTGCCCAGCGCGAGACCGGTCAGAAACAAAACCGCGCCGAGCGTCCACGCCACGCTGACCGGAATATCGCCACGCGGTAACGGACGTTCCGGGCGCTCCCGGCAATCGAGCCGGTAATCAAAACAATCGTTGAGCACGATACCGGCCGTGTAGAGAGCTGCCGAAGTCGCCACCGGTAACAGCAGCGTTCCCCGACCACCGGTGAGTAACCATCCCGCCAGCGGGTCAGCGACTGCCGTGAAAAGATTCGGCAAGCGCAGAAGTTGGAGGAGCGATGAAAATTTAGAGCGTTGCATACTCATAAGGTGGTGCGGACGATAGGACTTGAACCCACACGACCTTGCCGCAGGTGTAAATTTCAATTTTACTCAGCAATTTGTTAATATTAAACACAGTTGACAGAGTTGTTGGTTATGACAATTGGAGATTTCATTCATGGCTAGTTTACACAAGGACCCCAAAGAGAGAAGTCAATTTTGGTATTGTGCGTATAGCTCCGGTACCGGTGCGGATCGCAAGCGATATTTCAAATCCACCAAGACGACCAATAAACGTGCCGCGTGGGAAATCTGTCGTGCGTGGGAGCAAGCGACACGCGTGGGTGAAACCGGTAAATTAACCCCTGAGACGGCCCGTGAAATCGTGGCGCGAGGTGTGGCATGGATGAAGAGACCCGCAGTCGGGTTCTCAAGGCCATTGGGAAACGCTTAGGCACATTCTTCAACCTCGACCAGTGCTGTATCGATGTGGATGTCCATTCGGTCTGCCGAGAAGAGGTTACTGTTGAGAAATCGACCGGAGAAGGCACCCGAAAGTCCAAACGGTACACTTTTAGCCGAATTCCAGGGATTCCAGATGCAGCGCCCCCATCAACCCTCAATCCGCTCCCAATGGAGCGATCAAAACCCCCAATAACCCCCAACGCCCCTGATGATTCTATAATTCTCTCTAAAGAGAATATTAGTAGTAATAGTATATATTCGAATTCCCAGATCCATAGGGGCGTTGGGGGCGGACAGGGTGGGGGTATTTCAACTAGTCATCCGGGGTGGAAAACTCCGCATGGGGGCGGACTCATCCAGCCACCTCCGCCTAAAGCCATGATTGAGCGGTTTGACACCCTTGAAGAGTTCATAGAGCTGCTCGGCGGAGCAAATCCGGGACGTAGTTAGCTTTGTCATTCGATGAGGAGCGGCTTAGCGTGATTTGTTTCATCCGATGGGCAAAGTTGTGGTATTCGTCGTCACCCAAAAACGCTAGCTGCCACCGTTCCAAGAAGCTCAGAAAATGCCACTGGCGGCGGAGGTGTGCCACTTGTATTGGTTGGGTTGGATTCAGCTTTTCCTCTTGGGTGGATTGTTCATCCGAGCATCACGCCGTCTGGCTTTAACCAAATCCAGCAACAATGGATTACCACTGAGTTTGGCTAGCCACAATCGTGGACACCCGTGACTATCAAAACACACCAACACAACACCGAAGCCAGTTCCAGCCACCGCTAGAATTAGACAAAAAATTGTACGGGGAGTCATAATTCCGAATAAATTTTAACCAACCGCTTCA
>CAINDI010000154.1 GCA_903847335.1 uncultured Verrucomicrobiota bacterium
GTCCGGTGCTTCTTGGTAATCAGGCCGACCTTGCCGGTCGCCGCGACCTTGAGCGAGTACCACAACCCGGCGATGCCGCTGCCGATGACGAGAAAATCAAATTGCATTACCGGCAGTGTACGCCAGCCGCGCGCCGGCGTAAAGCACTCGGCAAAGTGGCTTGTTTTCGGGGCGGTAACGTGCGATAAGCCGGCACGTGAAAATTATCCCAGTCATCCTTGCCGGTATGATTGTGTTGTGCGGCTGTTCGGTTCGCCGGATGGCGGTCAATCAGGTCGGCAACGCGCTCGCCGGTGGCGGCGGCGTGTTTGCGACGGACGACGATCCGGAATTGGTCCGGCAAGCGGTGCCGTTCGGATTGAAGTTGCAGGAGAGTTTGCTCGCAGAAAGTCCTCGGCATCGCGGATTGCTGTTATCGTTGGCGAGTGGTTTTACGCAATACGCTTATGCGTTTGTGCAGCAGGATGCGGATGAGATGGAGGAGAAAGATGTCGCGGCGGCGAAGGCGTTGCGGGACCGGGCGCGGCGCTTATTTTTGCGGGCGCGAGATTATGGTTTGCACGGATTGGAGTTGGAGTATCCGGGATTTCGTAAAAACCCGGTCGCGGCTCTGAAGCTGACAACGGTGCGCGATGTGCCGGTGTTGTATTGGACGGCGGCGGCGTGGGGCGCGGCGATTGCGGACTCGAAAGACCGGCCGGAAATTGTGGCGGATGCCGGCAAGATGGCGGCGCTGATGGAGCGGGCGTTGGAGCTGGATGAAACTTTTGAGCGCGGCGCGATTCATTCGTTTCTCATCAATTACGAGATGGCGCGGCCGGGCGCGAAACCGGCGGAAGCGCAAGCGCGCGCTCGGCAACATTTCGACCGGGCGGTGGCCATCAGCGCCGGTCAGTTGGCGGGGCCGTTTGTGACGTATGCGGAAGCGGTTTGTGTGCAACAGCAGAATCGCGCGGAGTTCACGAAACTTTTGCAGCAGGCGTTGGCGGTGAATGTGGACGCGGTACCGGAGGCGCGCTTGGCGAATTTAGTGATGCAACGCCGGGCGCGGTGGTTGTTGGCGAAAACGGATGAATTGTTTGCGGAATAATTTCATGAAACGATTATTGATTGCGATGTTGGGATTGACGCTGGCCGGTGGGACGTTTGCCGATGCGCCGGTGAAGATTAAACTGGGAACGCTCGTGCCGAAGGATTCGTCGCCGCACCAGAGTCTGAAGGTGATGGCGGAGAAATGGAAGCAAGCTCCCGGCGGTGGTGTGCATTTGATTATGTTCACTGATGGCACGCAAGGTGGCGAGGCGGACATGGTGCGCCGGATGCGAATCGGTCAACTACAGGCGGCGTTGCTCACCAGCGTGGGATTGGCGGAGATTGATAATTCGGTCACGGCATTGCAGACGATGCCGCTCGTGTACCGGACGCTCGACGAAGTGGATTATGTCCGGGAAAAAGTTCAGCAGAAACTCGAACAACGGCTAGCCGATAAAGGATTTGTGGTGGTGTTCTGGACGGATGCCGGTTGGGTGAAATGTTTCTCGCGGCGGCCGGTATTGTTTCCGGATGATTTGAAAAAACAAAAGCTGTTCGTCTGGGCCGGCGAAAGCAAGAGTCTCGAAATTATTACATCGGTCGGTTTTCAAGCGGTGCCGCTGGAGACGGCGGACATCATCATCGGTTTGAAGAATCGGCTCATTGACGCGATTCCGTTGCCGCCGTTTTTTGCGTTGGCGGGACAGGTTTACGACACCGCGCCGTATATGTTGGATTTGAATTGGGCGCCACTGAGCGGCGCGTGTGTCGTCACGCGAAAAGTTTGGGACAAACTTTCACCGGAGGCGCAGGCGGCCTTGCGCGAATCTGCCGAGAAAACCGGGAATGACATTCGCACTCAAGCTCGTAAGGAAATGACGGAGTCGGTTGCCGCTATGCAAAAGCGCGGTCTGACCGTGCAGACGTTAACGCCGGCGGCGGAAGAAGAATGGCGCAAGCTCGCCGAAAGCACCTATCCAAAAATTCGCGGCGGATTGGTACCGGTGGAAATGTTTGATGAGGTTATGCGTCTTCTGGCCGAATACCGCGCGGCGAAAACTCCATGAGCGCTGAAATCAGCACGCCACCGGTCTTGACCGGCTGGCGGCGAGTTTTGCGCGATACCGAAAATATCGGCGTCACCAGCGCGTTGCTCCTGATGATGTTGGTGCCGGTGCTGGAAATTATCCTGCGCAAAATGCACCGGAGCGGAATCTCTGGTGCGCCGCTGATTGTTCAACAGTTTACGTTCATCGTCGGTATGCTGGGCGGCGCGATTGCGGCGCGCGATTGCCGGTTGCTGGCCTTATCCGCGCTCACCTCCGTCGTCCATGGTCGCGCAAAAAATGCGATGCTGGGATTCAGTCAGTCGTTTGCCGCGGCGGTGACGGCATTCTTGTGCGCGGCTAGCGTAATCTTTGTGAAAGATATGCGCCAAGCATCCGACATCATCGCCTTCGGGATCCGGGCGTGGTATGTGCAACTGCTGTTGCCGGTCGGTTTCGGAGTCATTGCGTTTCGCTTGTGGTGGCACGCGGCAAAAACTTGGCGTGGCCGAGTGTTGGCTTTGGTTCTCATCGCGGCGTTTGTTGCCATTGCGCTTTGGGTACCGGTCTCGCCGGAGAAAATGAA
>CAINDI010000155.1 GCA_903847335.1 uncultured Verrucomicrobiota bacterium
AGCGCTACACAACACCATGGACAACCGCACCAGCGCCGGAGGTTCACCGGCTTGAACCCAGCCAACTTTGCCGGCTCAATCGCGCCGCCGAAGAACTTTGTAACGCCCCACGCACTCGGCTCGTGGTTGAGCGTTTTTTACTCAATTTACTTCACATGCTCGCTCGCCAACCATTGCCGGTGCTACCGGCGGATTCGCCAGAATGGTTTCAGCGTGCCTGCGGTGAAATCAATAAGCCCGAACATTTCCGACACGGTGCACCGGCGTTTACAAAACTTGCCGGTCGCAGCGCGGAACATGTGGCGCGTGTCACTCGGGCGCTCCTCCGGGAAACGCCATCCGCAGTGGTTAACCGTGTGCGAATGCAATATGCCGCCCGGCAGTTGACGATGACCGATGCCAAGATTATGGACATCACGTTGGATTGCGGCCTGACCAATCTCAGTCATTTCTACCGGCTGTTCCAACGGCAGTTTGGCACTACGCCACAGGCGTACCGGCAGCAACAACGCGACTTGGCTTAACGGCGAACATTTGGCAGCACGTGCTGAGTCACATCCCGGTCGCACTCCGGTGCCGGCACATTGTCGAACAGCGACCACGTTTCCGTGTGCGCGACAGTTTGACCGGGCGCAATCTTCGTGAACGGTCCGAGCGTTTCGATTTCCAACATCTCGTGATTGGTAAAGGTTTCGAAATTGCAGCCGTAATCCGCGTAGTTCGCGCCGGCAACACAGGCAAATTTATTCACGAACAGCTGACCGTTCAGCGCGTAACCAGCCCAGCCGTCCGGTATCAGCGCACCAAGTTTTTGCGGTTGAGATTTTGAATCTGAATCTTGCCGGAGCAAAATGTATTGGCGGCCCCACGTCCAGCGCCGGTCGCTCATGTCCGTGTATTGCCAGAGCGTCAGCGAATTGCCGGGGAGCAAATCTTTCGGATGCGAACCGCGCGCCGGTAACGGAATGATACCGGTACCACCTGGTGCCATCACCGACAATGCCCACGGCGCCAACTCCACCGGCCACGCACCGGTATTGCGAAGACGATGCACGAGTTCGACGCTGACGCGATTCGGCGCGAGTTTGATTTCGATTTCTTTCTGAATTCCAGTCGTGGTTTCGACTGGTTGAATGAAACGCGCTTGACCGGCGTGTTGTTCGACGGTGACCGGAAAATTATCCGGAAAATAAGTTCGGTTTGCGTCTTCCGGTGCATGCCAGAGCCGGTGGCCACCATAAATCCGCCAAACTTTGCCACCGCGCTTGCCGAGTTGCGCGTCGTATTCCTTGAACAGATTTTGGCCGCCGATAAACCCAAACCGGATGACGCGCGGCCCGACATCGGTGGTGACGATGAGTTCCACTTTGCCGTTAGAAATCCGGCAACAATTCTTCCAGCCACGGTACGCGACTTTTTTAATCGTCACAGCAGGTTTCATCGCAGAAACGCTTCATGCAGGCCGCCGTCGACACTAATGATTTGGCCGGTAGTTTTGCTGAGGCGTTTCGTCAGCAGCAGGAAAATCGCTTCGGCTTGGTCCGCCGGTGTGATGGGTTGCTTGGTCAAAGTCCGGTCGGCATAGAACTGCGCGAGCTTGCTGCGCAATTGATCGTCGGCTTCGCTCTCGCTGTATGGAATTTTGTATTTGGCGAGCGAGGCGATGACGCGGTCACGCGGGAACATCGAGCTACCTTGCACCACCGTGGCGGGTGCGACGCCGTTGACGCGCACCAACGGCGATAGCTCGACGGCTAATTCACGGACGAGATGATTGGCGGCAGCCTTACTTGTGTCATAGGCGACGCTGCCTTTTTTGGAGACGACGGCATTGACGCTGGTGGTAAGTACGAGATTCGCCAGCAGCGCTTGCTCGCGCCACAGTTTCGCCGCTTCGTCGGCGACGAGGTACAAGCCGGTGACATTGATTGCAAACGTTAACGCCCATTTATCGTCGAGAATGTGACCGGTGGTGTCAGGAGAGACAAAGATACCGGCGGTCACGGCAATGGCATCAAGCCCGCCGTAGGCCAACGTGATTTCATCGAGCATCGTACGAATGCTGTCGCGTTTCGTAATGTCGGTAGCGACGGCGATAGCTGGGCCACAATTCGAAACGCCGGCGCCGGCCACGCCGATGCCGAGACCATATTTGCCGGTAATCTCTTGAACGGTTGTGTTGGCACTGTTGAGGTCGGCACACACAACCTGCGCGCCTTCACTCGCGAGCCGGTGGGCGGTTTCTTTGCCGATGCCACTACCGGCGCCGATGACGGCGATGACTTGCCGGGCGAGTTCTTTCTCCGGTGGCATTCGTTTGAGCTTCGCTTCTTCCAGTTGCCAATACTCGATGTTGAATGCTTCTTGTTGCGGCAGCGCGATATATTCGTCCATCGCTTCCGCGCCGCGCATGACTTCGACGGCGCAGTTGTAAAACTCAGCGGTGACACGCGATTCGCTCTTGTCTTTGCCCCACGCAATCATACCAAGGCCGGGAATGAGGATGACCGTCGGATTTGCATCGCGCATCGCCGGTGAGCCTGGCTGCCGGCAGCGTTGATAGTAATCCGCATAATCCTGCCGGTACTGCGCAAGGCCGGCGGCGAGTTTTTGTTTTAGCACGGGCACGTCTTCGCTCCAATCCACGTAGAGCGGTTTGATCTTGGTCCGCAGGAAATGATCGGGACACGAGGTGCCGAGTTCGGTGAGGCGCGGCGCGTCCACGCTGTTGACGAATCGCAACATCGCATCGTCGTCCTGAATCGTCGCAATACACCGGCGGTGCTGGGAAATTTGGCCGCGCAACCACGGCAGGATTTGAACGAACACTTCCCGGCGACGCGCGGGGTCGAGGGTCCGGTATTTTTGACCGCCGAAAGTTTTCGCGCCTTTGTCATGCTGCTCGATGAATGCGGCAGCGCGTTCAATCAAATCAAGAGTCCGGTCGTAGCACTCTTTGTCGTCATCGGCCCAGTTGATCACGCCGTGCTGACCGAGCATGATGCCTTTGGCTGTTGGATGTTGCCGACAAACTTCCTGCAACTTCAAGCCGAGGTCAAAACCCGGTCGTTGCCACGGTGTCCAAATGATTTCGTCGCCAAAAATTTCTCGGGTGAGTTTTTCGCCGTGGCGCGAGGCGGCGATGGCGATGACGGCGTTCGGGTGCATGTGATCCACGTGCTGGAACGGAATGAACGAATGCAACGGCGTGTCGATGGACGAGGCGCGCGGGTTAAGATTGAATGTGCAATGCGAATACATCTCAACCATCTGGTCTTCATTGTTGCGGTAGAGTTTTTGCAACGCGATCAGTTTCGCTTGGTACAACGACGAAAAGTTCTCCCGCTTGGACGTTCGCAAATCGCCGCCGGAGCCTTTCACCCAAAGCACCTCCATCTTTTCGCCAGTCAGCGGGTCGGTTTCCATGAGCTTCGTCGACGTGTTACCGCCGCCGGTATTGGTGATGCGCTGGTCGCGGCCAAGTAGATTCGAGCGATAAACCAGTCGCTCGACGCCGGTCAATTTTGCTGCGAGTGCGTCGTCCCAGAGATAGTTCACGTGTCGGAATGTTTTCATAATTTGGGTCGGTAGGTTTGGAGTTCAAACGAACTACGCATGACAGCGCGCAGTTCGTCAAGGTCTTTCAAATGTCCGAGCGCAATGGCTTGGATGAGCACGTTGCCGGCCGCGGTTGCTTCCACCGGCCCGGCGACGACGGTGCGACCGGTGGCGTTGGCGGTAAGTTGGTTGAGGAGTGTGTTCTGACTGCCGCCGCCGATGATGTGGAGCGTCTGAATCGATTGGCCGGTCACATCTTCGATTTGTTCTAGCGTTTGCCGGTACAACAGCGCGAGGCTTTCGAGAATGCAGCGCACAAATTCGCCTTCGGTCACCGGTGGTGTCTGGCCGGTTTCACGGCAATACGCCACAATCTTTTCTGGCATCTTGCCCGGCTTTCCGAAGCGAACATCCGTCGCATCAATCCGTGTTTTCGACGGCGCAGCTTGCTCGGCAAGTTTCGTCAACTCGACATAATCAAACCGACCCCAAGCCCGCCGGCATTCCTGCACCAGCCAGAGGCCGACGATGTTTTTTAGAAACCGGATGCTGCCACCGTAGCCAATCTCATTTGTGAAGTTGTACCGCCGACTTTTTTCATTGATGATTGGCTGTTGCGTTTCGATGCCGAGCAATGACCAGGTGCCGGAGCTTAGATACGCCCAATTGCGTCCGGCTGCCGGTGTGGCCGCTACCGCCGCACCGGTATCGTGCGAGCAAGTTGCGATGACTTGTGCACCGGCTAAGTCGCGCGCCGGGCCGAGAATCGTACCGGTAGGAACAACTTCCGGAAAAATTTGCGGTGGAAACTTGAAACCACGAATGAGTTTCTGCGACCAAGCGTGTTGCTGTGGATTGTAGAGCTGGGTTGTGCTGGCAATCGATTCCTCGGTCTTTGCGACGCCGCTGAGTAGGTAATTGAAATAATCACCAATCAGGAGAAGCTGGTCAGCGTTTTTGAATACCTCCGGTGATTCAGCAGCGAGTTGGTAGAGCGTGTTGAAGCTCAGGAACTGGATACCGGTCTCTTGAAAGATTTCTTCCGCCGGTACCTGCGTAAAACATTTTTCATAATCATCAGTCCGCGCGTCCCGGTAATGGAATGGCGCGGTGCGTATGGGTTTGTTATCTTTAATCCAGACGTAGTCGACAGCCCACGAATCGCAGCTTACACTTTCGACCTTCACGTCAATCTTGCGGAGACCGGTTCGCAGTTCCTCGTGCAATCGCAACACATCCCAACGCAGTGTACCGTCGGTGGTGACTGGACCATTGGGGAACCGGTGGATTTCTTTGAGCGTAAGCCTGCCGTCGGCCAACGTGCCGAGCATCACGCGCCCACTTTCCGCACCGAGGTCGCAGGCAATGTAATGGTGCAAGCTCATTTCCGCTTGGCGAGCACCTCTTTTTCATAGCGTTGAACCGTACCAAACCAATCCACCGGTGCTCCGTTACTCTCGCAAAGTTGTTCCCATACCGCGCCGAATGGCATCGTTTTTAAGTCTTCAAGCGCGGCTAATTTTTGCGCGCCTTCCAATTGCGGCAAGCTGGCGGGTTCAAGTAGCGCCGCCAGCAACGCCTTGCGAGCGGCGCGCGCACCAATTACATACGCGGCAATCCGGTTAATGCTGGCATCAAAATAATCCAGCGCGAAAAATGCTCGGTCAAGCGCGTTGCCCCGGACAATTTCTTGAAATACAGCTCGGAGATCATCGTTGAAGATGACGATGTGGTCGCTATCCCATCGAATCGGTCGACTAACGTGCAGTAGCAATTTCTTGTGGAATTGGAGGAAGGCCGAAATCTTGTCGTGGATCGTCTCGGTTGGATGAAAATGTCCCATGTCGAGACAGAGCACCACGCCGCGCGTCAACGCATAATGACTATAAAATTCTGTCGAGCCGACCACATAATCTTCGCTGCCGAGTCCAAATAGCTTACCTTCTACGCAATCCACCACGCCCGGCAATTTCTCCTTCAACAGCCGGTCCAGTGCGCCGGTCAAGCGAACGCGCGGTGACCACCGGTCCGTCGGCAAATCCTTCGCGCCATCCGGTATCCAGTGATTGATGACGCACGGACTGCCGAGTTCTTTCGCCATCACTGCGGCAATCCGCCGACAGGCTTGACCGTGCCGGATCCAGAACGTACGCGTTGCATCATCGACGTGTGACAATGTGAAACCGTCACTGGCTTTGGGATGCGCAAAAAATGTGGGATTAAAATCGAGTCCGATGCGCCGGCGTTTCGCCCACGCAATCCATTTGGAAAAATGCTCCGGTTTCAGCTGATCGCGTTCCACGAACTTGCCGTTTGTCTCGGCATAGATGGCGTGAAGATTGACGCGATGTTTACCGGGTAACAACGACATTGCCGTAGCGAGATCGGCGCGAAGCTCGTCGCCATTCCGGGCGCGGCCGGGATAGTTACCGGTCGCCATGATGCCACCGCCGAGTGGGCCTTTCTTAACTTCAAACCCGGCCACGTCATCGCCTTGCCAACAATGCAAGGAGACCGGTACTTTGAGGGCGGCACGAATGGCTTTGTCAGTATCTACACCGAGGCGGGCGTAGGCGCGTTTGGCTTCATGGTAGAGTGTTGTCATGGGTTAGAACTTTCCATCGGTACGGTCAAACGATCCGGATTTTGGTCAGATCAAAAAGTGGTTTAGGAAATTGCGGATGGAGTTCTTCGAGCTTGGCGCGGACGATTTCGGAGACGGCGAGGTTGCGAAACCATTTCTTGTTCGCCGGCACCACAAACCACGGCGCCCATTTCGTGCTACACCGGCTGAGCGCTTCGTCGTAGGCGCGCTGGTAAGCCTCCCATTGCCGGCGCACGTCGAGGTCGCTGCGGGTGATTTTCCAATTCTTCGCCGGATCCACCAACCGGGCGCGGAGCCGGTCGCGCTGCTCGGCTTTGTCAATGTGCAGGAAAAATTTCAGAATCGTCACGCCGTTTTCGGTGAGCATCTGCTCGAAGTCGTTGATTTGGTCGTACCGGCGTTTCCAGATTTCTTTCGGAACGAGTTGCCGGACGCGGACGACGAGAACATCTTCGTAGTGCGACCGATTAAAAACGCCAATCTCGCCGCGCGCCGGCACGACGTGGTGAACGCGCCAGAGGTAATCATGCCGAATTTCTTCGTCCGTCGGCACTTTGAAGGAGGTAACTTGGCAACTCGCCGGATTCAATCCCGACATCACATGCCGGACCGTACCATCTTTCCCGCTGGCATCCATGCCTTGCAGGATAATCAGCAACGCGCGCTTGTTCTCCGCAAAAAGTCGCAATTGCAACTCTGCGATCCGGGCGGTGTTTTCAACCAACCGTTTCGCCACCGCGTCCGTTTTTTCCCAGCCGAATGTGTGACTCGGGTCAAGCTTGTCCAGCACCACCGGTCGCCCCGGTTTCACTAGCAATTGCTTGTGCAGTTTCTGCGCGTTCATGCTTCAGTCAGAGTATGTACCGAAAGCAATCCGAGCGTCAAGCTGGCGGTGGCGCAGACGTACCGGCAGAATTGCCGGCCCGGTTAATGATGTCCAGCGCGCCATCGGCAGTTTCGCCCGCAAAAAAATGCGAAGTGGCTATGAATAAAAAGCCTTTCTCTACCTCAACGTCCTCGTCGATAAAGACTGAATAGAACGGCTGAGTTAGGCGTTACCGGTAATGTGCAATCCTCATAGTTGCACACACCGCAATCTGTGAAGCTCCAAAACACTCACGTCGTTCGGTGCGAGACGGAGATTATAAGGCTGAACAAAGTTTGAAAATTATTAAGCGATCTTCCAAACTGCTCGGTAAGCATTTTCTGCCATCTCTCTCGCGCGTTTATCAATCTTCTTCTTATCCCAAGCCGCCGCATCAACGGCGTACTTCTCAATAAATTCTTTCACATACGATAAGTTTTGCACATCTTTTGCGAGTTCACCTTTAAGCCGCTCGATCTTTTTTGCTGGACTCGCATTGCCAAGACGAGAATTCGTTCGAAAAGATACAGCCAAAAGATTTCCGATGTTATCAATGACCTCTAGCGTCTCATCTTTAACTTTTAATGCTGCTTCTGGCTTTTGTGGCAAGAAATGCTCGATGCTATGATTTCTCCGCAGAAGTTTCCGGTCGGGATCGTAGATTGTCACCCTCTGGCCGGGGTCAAGGCCGTGATTGTTAAACCGGTCAAAGATGTAACAGAGGGTTGGCAGGTCCTCCATCGAGTAGGCCAACTCAATGAACTTCGAGATAAATTCTTCCTCGGAGGCAAGCTTCTTCTTGAGTTCGTTGATAAGCTTGTCGGTTGTTTGAGTAAAGTTGTTAGATTGGGAATACGTTAGGGACGTTTCAGCATACAATTCTTCTACCTCATTCCCTACGCGTTCACACATAACATTATTTATGAAGTGATATTTTTCGAATGAATCAAAGAGCCGAATAAGTGTCTTGGTATCCGCTAGCTTTACAGCACCGCCAGTTTTTGTGAGACATTCGATGGCGGCATAGGCAGTGGGGCAAAACTGCGTTATGCCAAACTCCTTTAAAGCTTGGAGATTGAGGTTTATTTTTTGGTAGCGGTCTTTGTAGCTATAAATCTCCGCGCACTTTCTATTCTCAAAGAATGTTTGTGTGCTCTTGTCATCCGCAGTTTTTGCTAATCGATAGAATTCTGAGAAGGCCAATAGCTCTTGAGTCAAGTTTTGTGCGGTTACTTCAGCAGCATAGCCCTTAAGCTTCCTGTATAGTTGAGACTTACGAACCGGCCCTTTCTTTGCCACGTAAAAGTATTTAAGGACGCGAAGAATTGTGCCACCTGAATTATCAAGAATTTGCGCCCAACGGTCTTCGATTCCGTCCACCTTTTGTTGAAAAAGATAATTCTTCAGTAGGTCGGAAATCGCAAGTTCCATCCCTCTCGCGTTTGTTCGCTCGAAGATGCTCAGAGCATCGATCTCGCTTTCAATATCAATACGGATAACGAAAGCATCATAAACAGCGCGCAGAAAACGTCCGAGCGACTCTTTGTTCAACTGTGAAACCTCAGCGAGGAAAAAATCGTATATCGGTCTAATCCTATTAATTTGTCTCTTAACTTGTTTCTTTCCAATTACTGGTAAGAACTTACCGTCCCATGAATTCTTTGTGATGCATTCAAATGTTTCTCGCACCGACTCAGAAGCAATTAGCCGATTCCCCTTCGTCTCACCGGTTGCTGAGTCGACAAATGTCATTTTTGTTTGAATCATTTGTGCAAGTTCAGGTGCCCCTAAGTCCGCTGCTCGCTTCTTGCAGGCAGCCAAGAGCAAGAGAATCGTTGTTAATCTTTGTTGCCCGTCAATAACGGAAGTTTGGCTGTCGTTGCTTTTTCCGAAAATCATGTTCCCAAGAAAAAGTTTTTCTCCATCGGATGCTTGATAATCCTTCAGGTCATCAATCAGGTCGAGAGCCTCTTCTTTCCCCCAATTATACTCTCGTTGATAAATCGGTATTATAAACTGAGCAGGAGCATTAAGAATATCTTCGATGCGTGTTTTAATTGGTGAGAACATTTTCTTTCCTCATTATTTATTTTGAGGCAGTAGATCAAACGCGGATCAGTCGGTCAAGTGGCATCGCTGGCAAACCTAGCATTCAAACAAAAAACCGAAGCCGGTATCCCGGCCTCGGTTTTTGTTTATTACCGGCAGGCAAGGTTACGCGCCGCCGGTGATGACAGCTTCTTTGCTTATGAATTCCGGAAAGCTCAACTTTCCAGATCTAGCTTAATATGCAAATCACGGAGTTGTTTTGGTTCAACTTCTGCCGGTGAGTTTGTCATCAAATCTACTGCTTTCGCCGTTTTCGGGAAGGCAATCACGTCGCGGATGTTGCTGGTGCCGCAGAGAATCGCCAGCAACCGGTCAAAGCCGAGCGCGATGCCACCATGCGGCGGTGCGCCGTACCGGAACGCTTGGAGCATGTAACCAAACCGGGATTGCGCCACGTCCGCCGGAATCTTCAGCACGTCTTCAAAAACTTTCTTCTGCACGTCCGGCTGGTGAATTCGGATGGAACCGCCGCCGAGTTCGACGCCGTTGAGCACGATGTCATAATGCTGGCCGCGCACTTTCGTCGGGTCTGTGTCCAACAACGGAACATCTTCTGCCACCGCCGCTGTGAACGGGTGGTGCGTCGAGAGATACCGGTTCGCTTCCCGGTCAAACGTGATGAGCGGAAAGTCCACGACCCAGAGGAAATTCCAACCGGTGCGTTCAAGTTTCAAAATATCCGCGACGATGAGCCGAATGCGTCCCAGCACTTCCCAAACGATTTCGCGCTGGTCGGCGCCAAACAGAATCAAGTCGCCTTCCTCGATTTTCAGTTTGCTGGTGAGCGCGGCTTTCTCGGCGTCACTGAAAAACTTCACAATCGGCGACTTCCATTCGCCGCCTTCGACCTTGATGAACGCCAAGCCTTTCGCGCCGAAACTTTTCGCCGTCTCGGTGAGTTGCTCGATTTGGCCTTGCGTCGCGCAGGCGAAACCTTTGGCGTTCAGCGCTTTCACCACGCCACCGGCGGTATCCACCGCGGACCGGAACACCTTGAATTTGCTCTCCTTAAAATCGGCAGTGAAATCCACCAGCTCCATCCCAAACCGCGTGTCCGGCTTATCCACACCGAATCGTTCCATCGCTTCGATGTACGGCATTCGTGGGAACGGCGTCGGAATCTTTTCGCCGCGTGCTGCGAGCCAGACTTGCGCGAGTAAACCTTCAATCAACGCGTACATATCTTCCCGGTCGATGAAGCTCATCTCTAAATCAATCTGCGTGAACTCCGGTTGCCGGTCCGCGCGCAAATCTTCATCCCGGAAACATTTCGCTAATTGGAAATACCGCTCGACGCCGGCGACCATCAACATCTGCTTGAACTGCTGTGGCGATTGCGGCAACGCGAAAAACTTGCCGGGATTGACGCGTGACGGCACCAGATATTCGCGTGCACCTTCCGGCGTGCTCTTGAACAGAATCGGCGTCTCGACTTCGAGGAAGCCATTCGCGTCAAAATAATCGCGGGCCGTTTTGGCAACTTTATGCCGGAGCTTCAAATTCTTCGCCATGCTCGGCCGGCGCAAATCGAGGTACCGGTATTGCAACCGCAAATCTTCACCGGCTTGCGCGCCACCGCTCTCGTCAATCTGAAACGGCGGCGTCTCGCTCGGATTCAGAATTTCGAGCGTATCCGCCAGCAATTCCACTTCACCGGTGGGAAGTTTCGGGTTGATCGTGCCTTCCGGTCGCTGGCGAACTTGGCCCTCGACGGCGATGACAAATTCACTGCGCAACGACTGCGCTAATTCCCACGACGCTTTGTTGTGCTGCGGATCAAACACGAGTTGCGTGTTGCCTTCCCGGTCGCGCAATTCGATGAACACGATGCCGCCGAGGTCCCGGCGCGCGTGCACCCAACCGGCTAAAGTTACTTTCTTTCCAATCTGCGCCGCACGCAGTTCGCCGCAATTCTGAGTCCGCTTCATTTCAGTTTTTCCTTCAATTCCGTAATCGCAACCAGCGCTTCGACGCCGGTCGCGAGATTTTTTAATTTCACTTGGCCGGCGTTCCATTCCTCCGGTCCGATAACGACGGCATACCGCGCGCCGGAGTTACCGGCGGCTTGAAATTGTTTTCCGACTTTCGCCGGCGTGAGCGAATACTCCACCGCGTGCCCGGCATCGCGCAAATCGTGTGCGAGTTTCAACGCCGGCAGTCGCAAGGCTTCGTCTGCAATAATGAGGTAACAATCGACGCCGGCTTCCGGTTTCGGCAGCAGACCGCGCTCTTTCAATAATTCGCCGAGCACCACGTCGCCCATCCCAAACCCCAGCGCCGGTAAGTCCTCACCGCTGACCAGCTTCAGCAAATTGTCATACCGGCCGCCGCCGGCAATGGCGCGCAGTTCGCCTTTGCGGTCATGAATTTCCCAGACAATACCGGTGTAGTACGCCAAGCCGCGCACGATTTTGAAATCTACCTGACAATAACCGGCTAAATCACCGAGCTTCTCGAAAACAGTTTTCAAATCGCCGACCGGCTCAGTCTG
>CAINDI010000156.1 GCA_903847335.1 uncultured Verrucomicrobiota bacterium
GCCGGTCGGTTTCGGAGTCATTGCGTTTCGCTTGTGGTGGCACGCGGCAAAAACTTGGCGTGGCCGAGTGTTGGCTTTGGTTCTCATCGCGGCGTTTGTTGCCATTGCGCTTTGGGTACCGGTCTCGCCGGAGAAAATGAACTGGCCGGCACTCGGACTTTTGTTGATTGCAACGGTGCTCGGCGCGCCGGTGTTCACGACACTCGGTGGTGCGGCGCTGATTTTGTTCTGGGGCGAAGGCGTTTCCATCGCGGCGGTACCGCTGACGCATTACAGCCTCGTCACGAATCCGTCGCTGCCGACGATTCCGCTTTTCACGTTGGCCGGTTATTTTCTGGCAGAAGGCGGCGCGTCGCAACGATTGGTGCGCGTCTTCAATAGTTTGTTCGGCCAGATTCGCGGTGGCCCGGCAATCGTGACGGCAATGGTCTGCGCGTTTTTCACTTCGTTTACCGGTGGTTCGGGTGTGACGATTCTCGCGCTCGGTGGCGTGCTGATGCCGGTCCTCATCGCAGCGAAATATCAGGAAAAACCGGCACTCGGATTACTCACCGGCGCTGGCTCGCTCGGAATTTTGTTTCCGCCCTGTTTACCGTTGATTCTCTACGCCATCATCGCATCGCAAGCAAAAGCGCAAATTTCCATCGAGCAAATGTTCCTCGGCGGAATTATTCCAGGCTGCGTGATGGTGGCGCTGGCGATTTGGTGGGGCGTAGCAGCCGGGCCGAAGATTGCTGCGGAACGCCGGCGGTTCGACAGCCGGGAAGCTCGTAGTGCCGTGTGGACAGCGAAATGGGAATTGCTCTTACCGGTGGTGGCATTGGTGGCATTGTTCGGCGGATTTGCGACGCCGGTAGAGGCGGCAGCGGTGACGGCGATGTACGCTTTTATTGTGGAGACATTTGTTTACCGGGATCTAAAATTATTCAAAGACGTGCCGCGGGTTGTGACGGACTGCGGATTGCTCGTCGGCGGTGTATTACTGATTCTCGGTGTGGCGTTGGGGTTCACGCAATATCTGGTGGACGCGCAGGTGCCGGACCAAGCGGTGGCGTGGGCGACTAGCGCGATTCACTCGAAATGGTTGTTTCTCATCGGGTTGAACCTGATTTTGATTCTTGTCGGCGGATTAGTGGAAATTTACGCGGCGATCATTGTCGTCGTGCCGTTGCTTGTGCCGTTAGGGAAAGCGTTTGGAATTGATCCGATTCACCTTGGAATCATTTTTCTGGCGAATATGGAACTCGGTTTTCTCGCACCGCCGGTGGGCTTGAATCTGTTGCTGGCGTCGTACCGGTTCAATAAACCGATGATTGAAGTGATGCGCGCCGTGTTACCGATGCTTGCGGTTCAATTCATCGGCGTGTTGCTCATCACCTACGTTCCGCCGCTGACGACTTGGCTGCCGCATCTACTTTCAAAGTAGTTGTCGGCAGTGCTGAAACATGCGATAAACACGCGGTTTTCGATATGACTGACCAAACCGTTTTGCAGATTTTTCGTGATACCAGTGCGCTGTTGGAGGGGCATTTTTTGCTCCGGTCCGGGCTGCACAGTCGGCAATATTTTCAATGCGCCTTGGTGCTGCAATATCCCCGGCACGCCGAAACACTTTGCAGTGCGTTGGCCGGAAAACTAAAAGAAACCGGCGCAATGGTTGTGATTTCACCGGCGATGGGTGGATTGTTCATCGGGCATGAAGTTGGCCGAGCGCTTGGACTTCGGCACATTTTTGCGGAGAAAAACGCTGCCGGCACACTAGAACTGCGCCGCAATTTCAAAATCGCGCCGGGTGAAAAGGTTCTCGTCGTCGAAGACGTGATTACCAAAGGTGGTCGTGTGCAGGAGACCATCGACATTGTCCGAAAAAACGGCGGCAATGTGGTTGCCGTCGGCGTGTTGGTGGACCGGTCGGAAGGAAATGTGAATTTTGGTGCGCCATTGGTGAGCTTGCTTAAATTACAAATCGAAACTTTTGCCCAGGCCAGTTGTCCATTGTGTCAGGCGGGTCAGCCAGTCGTGAAACCGGGAAGCTAAAATGATTAGTTGGATTCTGAAGAAAATTGTCGGTTCGAAAAACCAGCGCGAAGTCAAAAAACTTTGGCCGGTGGTGGCGCAGGTCAACGCGATTGAAGTCGAGTATCAGAAGTTGAGCGACGATGAATTGCGGGCGAAGACGGCGGAATTTAAGCAGCGCATTGAAACAGCCCGGCAAGCGCGTGGCGTGGCGACGCTTTACGCCGAAGTCCGGAAACTTGAAGGCGAACTCCGGGCCGAAGATGCGAAACCGATTAAGCGTAAGGCGCAGGCATTGGAGCAGGAAATCCTCGACGAACTCTTGCCGGAGGCGTTTGCGGCGGTGAAGAACACTTGCCGGCGGATGTGTAGCCGCGAGTGGACGGTACGCGGAAATTCGTACCGGTGGGAGATGGTGCCATTTGATGTGCAAATTCTCGGTGGCATTGTGTTGCATCGCGGTAACATTGCGGAAATGGCCACCGGCGAAGGTAAAACGCTCGTGGCGACGATGCCGCTCTACCTGAATGCGTTGACGGGTTACAATGTTCACCTCGTCACCGTTAACGATTACCTCGCCGCGCGCGATGCCGAGTGGATGGGCGAAATTTATAAATTTCTCGGGTTGACGGTTGGCATTATTCAACACGACCAGTCGCCATCGCTCCGTCGGCAACAATATCAATGCGATATCACCTACGGCACGAACGCCGAATTCGGTTTCGATTATCTTCGCGATAACGGCATGGCGACGAGTCCGGAGACGCAGGTCAAGCGTGGGCACTTCTTCGCTATTGTGGACGAAGTGGATTCAATTCTCATCGATGAAGCGCGAACGCCGTTGATCATTAGCGGTCCGTCAACACTTTCGACGCACCAATTTGATAAATATAAACCGCAAGTCGCAGAATTGTTTCGAGCGCAGACAGTGTTGTGCAACCGGTATGCGAATGAAGCAAAGCAGCTTCTCGACGGCCGTGTCACCGAGACAAACTCCAACAAACGCGGCGAAGCCGAAGCGCAAGCCGGCCGTCTTTTGCACCTCTGTAAATTGGGAATGCCGAAGAATAAGCAGTTGCAGAAATTGATGGAAGACCCCGACGTGCGGAAAATTCTCGACGCGGCGGAGTTATCGTCATTGGCGGATTCGAGCAAGAAGGAATTACTGGATCGCAAAGAAGAATTATTTTTCACGATTGACGAGCGGCAACACGAAACCGATTTGACGGAAAAAGGCCGGAAGTTTTTGAATCCGACCGATCCGGAGGCGTTTGTGATTCCGGATTTGGTTTTGGCATTGCAGGAAGTGGATGCGCTGGCGTTACCGGATCCGGAAAAAGAAAAACGCCGGCAGCGTGTTCAGCAGCAATACGAAGAGCGCAGCGAAAAAATCCACAACATCGCGCAGTTGCTCCGCGCCTACTGCTTGTTTGAGAAAGATGTCGAGTATGTTGTGCAAGAAGGCAAGGTAATGATTGTCGATGAGTTCACCGGTCGCCTGATGCCGGGCCGGCGTTGGAGCGACGGTTTGCACGGTGCAGTGGAAGCCAAAGAAGAAGTGACCATTGAGCGCGAAACGCAGACGTTGGCGACCATCACGATTCAGAATTATTTCCGTCTTTATGCAAAGCTCGCCGGTATGACCGGTACCGCTGAAACCGAAGCGACAGAGTTCGAAAACATTTACAAGCTCGGCGTCATCGTCATTCCGACAAATCAGCCCTGCATTCGGGTCGATGAAAACGATGTCGTGTACAAAACGCGTCGGGAAAAATACAACGCCATTATTGACGAAGTCGAACAACGCCACCGGAAGGGTCAGCCGTCATTGGTTGGCACCGTTAGCGTGGAGGCGAGTGAAGTTTTGGCGCGGATGCTCAAGCGTAAGGCGATTCCGCACACTGTTCTCAATGCAAAATATCACCAATCGGAAGCTGAAATCGTTGCCCGTGCTGGTCAGTCTGGTTCGGTAACGATTGCCACGAACATGGCGGGCCGTGGTACCGACATCAAGCTCGGTTCCGGCGTTGCTGCCGTCGGTGGGTTACATGTCATTGCCAGCGAACGGCACGAAGCGCGCCGGATTGACCGGCAGTTACGCGGTCGTTGTGCTCGGCAAGGTGATCCCGGTAGTTCGCGATTTTATGTCTCGCTTGAAGATGATTTGATGCGGTTGTTCGGCAGTGGACGGATTGCCACCATCATGGAAAAACTTGGCATGAAAGAAGGCGAGCAGTTGGAGCATCCGCTGTTGAACCGCTCGCTTGAAACCGCCCAGCGCCGCGTGGAGGAACACAACTTTAGCATCCGCAAACGCACGTTGGAATTTGACGACGTGATGAATAAACAGCGCGAAGTCCTTTACGGCTTCCGCAATGAAGTCATCAACGGCGACGATCCCCGGCACGTGATTTTTGAAATCATTGAAGAAGTCGTCGGTCTCCAAGTAGATGTGTTTTGCTTGGAAGATAAGCTACCGGATGAATGGGATTACAAAGGTTTGCTCCGGTGGGCGAACGTCGCGTTTCCAGTCGGCCTCCGGCAAGAACAACTTGCAACGAAGTCCGCTGACGAAATCCGACAAGTCATCATCGAAAAAGTAGAAAAGGCTTATGCCGCCAAAGCCGCCAACGAAGAACCGCACGCGCTCAAAGCCATCGAGCGGCTGATCATCCTCAACGCACTGGACCGGCTCTGGCAGGAACATCTCTACAACATGGACCAGCTCCGCACCGCCATCGGCCTCCGCGCCTACGGCCAACGCGACCCGCTGGTCGAATACAAAGCCGAAGCGTTCACGATGTTTGAAGAAATGATGACGAGCGTAAAGAGTGAAATCGCCGGTAACGTTTTCCGTTCCGCCAGTTCACTCGCCGCCTTCGAAAATTTCCTCCGCGCCTTGCCAACGCAACTCAGCGCGCCCGATCTCAACGCTCCCAGCGCCTTCGCGCAATCCACGGAAACTGCCGCACCAGCGCCGAGTCAATCCAATGTTGTCAGCGAAGCGATTCAAGCTGCCGCACCAATCAAACGCGATGTGCCGAAAGTTGGCCGCAACGAAGCTTGTCCGTGCGGCTCCGGCAAAAAGTACAAACAGTGTTGTGGTAAGAACGCCTAACCGGCGGACATGAAACAAATTCTCAATCGCTGGGTGCTACCGGTTCTCACTGGTCTGCTATACGCGCTGGCTTTGCCGCCGTTTTACCATGGAGAATTTGGCTGGATTGCACTCGTGCCGTTATTTTTCGCTCTAGAAAACTGCCGGCCCGGCGAAGCGTTCCGGCGCGGCTTTCTTGCCGGCCTCGTATTTTTTGCGATGACGACTTGGTGGATTATCCACGTCTCGCTGATTGGGATGGTGGGATTGATTGCATTTTTAGCGTTGTACTTTGGTGTCGCCGGTATTTTCTTGGCGAAGCTCAACACCGGTAAAGATCCAGTCTGGCGCAATATTTTCGTGGCGGTTGCCGGGGCGGCGGGATGGGTGACGCTCGAATGGATGCGCGGTCATTTTCCGCTCGGTGGATTCGGTTGGAACGGTCTCGGCGTAACGCAATCCGTCGCGACGCCGCTGATTCAGTTCTCCAAAGTAACCGGTGTGTACGGCGTCTCGGCATTGGTGTTTGTTTTTAATTACGCTTTTTTTTGTACCATCCGCCGGTACCTACGTAACGTTGGCAACACTACACCGGTGCGCCGGCTGAGTTGGGAATTTTATCTGGCGATGCTGCTAGTTGGCGGCGCGTTTATGTCTGGCTTGCGCGAGATGAATGTCGCGCCTTCCGGTGACATGCGACCGCTGCGTCTCGCGCTGGTGCAGGGGAATATTCCGCAGTCGGTGAAATTCGACGAACGCGAACGGTCGCTGATTCTCAACCGTTACCAATCGCTCACCACGACGGCGACGTTGGAACAAGCCGACCTCATTATCTGGCCTGAAACCGCCACGCCGGACGCGCTCCGGTACGATTCAGAAATTTTTGCTGTTGCCACCAACGTCACGGCGAGAACGCAGGCGTATTTGTTGACCGGGACAATTGATTTCACGCCGAACTCCGAGCCAGTCGAAGCGTTCAATGCCGCCGCGCTCGTTCGCTCGGACGGAATGATTACGAGCATTTACCGGAAGATTCACCTCGTTCCGTTTGGCGAATATATTCCGCTCCGAAAAATCGGGCCGTTCCTCAAATGGTTCACGCCGATTACCGACAGCTTCGAGCGCGGCCAGAACATCACACTATTTACTGTCAACGGTTTCAAGTTCGGCACGGTGATTTGTTTTGAAGATACCTTACCGGAGCTATACCGGCTTTTTGTAAAACGCGGCGCGGAGTTCATGGTCAACCTAACCAATGATGCGTGGTTCCAAAACTCACCAGCGGCAGAAATCCACCTCGCCAACGCGATTTTTCGCGCGGTCGAAAACCGGCGGAGTCTCGTTCGTTGCACCAACAACGGTGTGACCTGCCTGATTGACCAATTCGGAATTATCCGGCAGCGGGTCGCGCCATTCACACCGGCGACATTAGAGTTCACCTTATCGGTGCCGACAGAATTACCGGTCACATTTTACACGCGCTACGGCGATGTGTTTGCCGGCGGTTGTGCGGTGCTGGCAGTCGCCAGTTTTTGTTTGAGTCTGATGATCCGGAAGGCATCGCCGGCGAATTCAATCGCGCGCCGGTAAGTGTCGGCGCGTTGGCTCGCCGGTAACAAGTCGCCAAGCTTTTCGTAGAGCGGCGCACTTTTCAAGGTGGCAGCTTGCGTCCGGCATAATTCTTCCGCTGCACCGGTATCGCCATTGGCGAGGAGTAGATTTATTTTCCGGATGTATGCCCATTCCAAATCGGGATGGTGGTCGTGAGTAAGGCGCTCGATTTGTTCATCCACCGGTACGGCAAACGGCCGGTAGAGCGGATCGCCGACAAATGTGGTTTGCCAACTCACCACCGGTTGGCTTGCCCAGCCAGCTTCAGCGAAAGTTGCGCCGGCGAGGAGATTTCTAAAAAAAACATCGAGGTGCGGCGTCGTTTCCAAATATGGTTCGCGGACGTTGCCGAAAGAAGCGGCTGCACCTTTTGCTAGCAACGGGCCGACCCAAAACGCGGTGCGTGTTCGCAATGAAGTCGCGCTGGCGGAATGCAGATGATACGCGACAGCGCCGCGATGGAATTGAAAGTCCGCGCGTTTGAATGGACCGACCACGTTACCGGCGTACCAACCGGCGTAGATTACGGCATCGGTCATTGGAAAATTTTCAGGAAACAAAGCCGGAGTATCTTCCAATTCACATTCATAACCAGCGGCTTGAAAAAGTCGGTAAGCTTCTTTAATCCACCGGTCGCCATCCATGTAGCCGGGTTCGGTGGTGGCGCGCGCATCAAAATAACAGCGACCGAGTAATCCGTATTTTTCGGTGGCGACAGCATCGTCAATCATTCGTCGCACGGTGGTCGGACTGGGACCATCGAGTCGCGCAACGAGAAGCAGCAGATTGTTGAACGGTGGCTCAAAGTGCGGGGAGGCGGCGTTGAAAAATGGATTCGGTAGCCAGCCAATCAATGGCATCGACCCGGCCGGTAAGGTAGTTAACTCGCTATCTATCGATGCTTCGTTGCGCCGGGCCGGCACCGGTAGGCTCGGTGGGAATGGTTCTTTGCTAGTCGGATCTTCCTCAATGCGCAACGGCATGCCGTAGATGAGGACGAGGTAATCGAGTTTACTATCAAACGTGGTGCCGGCGATTTGAAAGAGCAGGTTGTGGTCGGTGAGAAATTTTCGGAGCGGATCGCGAATCTGTTGATTGAATTCCCGGCGCGTGATGACTTCGACGTTGCGCACTTTTAATCCGCACAACCGCTCCACCGGAATGCCGCGTTGCTCGGCGTAATAGGTTGCGAGTGGTTGGCTGGCCGGTTCGTTTTCGTTATAAACGACCAAGATGCGCTGGGCGCGGTCATCCGATGCAAAAACACCGGTACCGACTAGGAGTAGGATAAGACAAAATTTGCGAAAGAATATTTTCATCGGAGCCGGTATCATGGGTGAGTTGTGCGTACCGGTCAAGTGTGGGAGATTCGCCCCGCGTGGGTGTCACTGGAAGCGCCAGATTGCTCACCGCCAGTGAAACCCGCCACGGTCGTGATTACTTCTTTTTCTTCTTGGATTTCACCGCGACCTTCTTGCCTTTCGCTGCTGCTTTTTTCTTGGCTGCCATTTTCACGTCACCCCGCTTTCCGCTCTGAAGAGAGCTTCCATCATTAAACAAGGTGGACTTATCGCCGTCAATTAGCGAGACCAATCGCAATAAATCGAACCTAATTTATTGCGATGATTGCGACGGAAGAGTGAAAGAAATTATTTTTGTAAGCTGAGACGGTAACGTCTCCGATATCGAGCACCCTCTCGATACATCTCATGGTCTTTCGGAATTCTCACTGTTTCGATATATTCAGCACTAATAATTTTACACGTCTTCTGCGATGGGATGTTCTTAGGATCGACGGTGAGCCAGACGGATTGCAATCTGTGATCACGAGCGAGCGGAAGGACTAATCGACAACTTCGAGCAGCGTACCGGTGGCCGCGGAATCTTGGTTTTACCTCGTAACCAATGTGGCCCGGGTAGCGCATTTTCGCCGTAGAATCAATTCTTAATCGAATGATTCCAATGGATCCAGTGTGGTCACAGCGGCGCATCTCAAAGTGATAACAAGGACTGTAGCCGGTAACCGGATCAACCGGTGTCTTTTTCACCAAAACCAATTTCAAATCATCATCAACGAGTTTGCCGGGATTGATAAATCGGAACGGCATTTTCATCTGGGTGAATTACTTCTTAGTTTCTTCCGGTAACACTTCGGCAGCTTCTTCCTGCTGCTCGCTGATGACGCGGGCGATGGCGACGAGTTTGTCACCTTCGTTGAGGTTGATGAGTTTGACGCCTTGAGTGTTGCGGCCGCAGAGGCGAATGTCTTTGCAACCGGTCCGGACGGTCTGGCCTTGCGAAGTGCTGAGCATCACTTCGTCGGTGTCGGTGACGCTGAGCGCGCCGACGACAGAGCCGACTTTGTCGGTAGTCTTGATAGTGATGATGCCTTTACCACCGCGCGATTGTTTCCGGTACTCGTCGAACGGGGTGCGTTTGCCGATGCCTTGGTCACCGGCCACTAAGAGCGCGGCGTTAGGATCAACAATTTCGATACCGACGACGTAGTCGTCTTTTTCGGGACGAATGCCCCAGTTGCCAACGGAAGCGCGGCCCATGTCGCGAGCGTCTTCTTCGTGGAACCGAATGCTCATACCATCTTTGGTGACGAGAACGATTTCGTTATTGCCGCTGGTCATGCGCACGCCAATGAGTCGGTCGCCTTTCTCGATGGTGATGCCGATGATGCCGCCTTTGCGGAGATTCTGATACGCGCTGAGAACGGTTTTCTTGATGATGCCGGCCTTGGTCGCCATGAGCAGGTAATCTTTGTCGGTGAATTCCTTGATGCGCAGGAGTGCCGCAACTTTTTCGTCCGGGCGAAGCTGGAGGAAGTTAGCGATGGATTTGCCTTTGGCGGCGCGACCCATCTCCGGTAGCTCGTACACTTTCTCGACGTAGACACGACCGTCCTCGGTAAAAAACATGATGAAGTCATGCGTGGAGCAGACGAAAAGATGTTCGATGAAATCGTCATCGCGCTGTTCCATGCCCATCACACCTTTGCCGCCACGTCGCTGGCTCCGGTAGGCGCTGACGGCGGTGCGCTTGAGATAACCTTGGTGACTGATGGTGACGATGCACGGCTCGTTGGCGATGAGGTCTTCGATATTGATTTCGCCTTCGTCGGCGACAATGTCAGTCCGGCGGGCATCGCCGTATTTCTCTTTGACTTCGAGTAATTCAGCTTTGACGAGAGCCATCAACTTCTTCTCGCTGGCGAGTAGGCTCCGGAGATATTCGATGAGCTTGATGAGTTCGAGATATTCTTCTTCAATCTTGTCGCGTTCGAGGCCGGTGAGCTGGTAAAGCCGCATGTCGAGAATGGCGTTGGTCTGAACTTCGGAAAGCTTGAACTTCGCCATCAATTTTTTCTGCGCATCGGCCCGGTCGTCAGCGCCCCGGATAATTTTGACAACAGCGTCGATGTTGTCGAGTGCGATGCGGAAACCTTCGAGGATATGGGCGCGTTCTTCAGCTTTCATCAACTCGAACTTCGTCCGCCGAGTGATGACTTCCTTCCGGTGGGCGATGTAACATTCCAACATCTGCTTGATGTTCATAATGCGCGGCCGACCGTGGTCAATCGCGAGCATGATGACGCCGAAGGTGTCTTCGAGTTGCGTGTGCTTGTAGAGATTGTTGATGACGACTTTTGGAATGGCGTCGCGCTTCAACTCGATGACGATGCGGATGCCTTCCTTGTTCGACTCGTCGCGAATGTCGGAGATGTCTTCAATCTTCTTCTCGTTGACCAACCGGGCGATATTCTCAATCAACGTCGCTTTGTTCACGTTGTACGGAATCTCACTAACGATGATGCGTTCCTTGCCGCCTTTGACTTCCTCGACGCCGACGCGACCGCGCATCTTGATGCTGCCGCGACCGGTGAGCAGATAATCTTTGATGCCCTGTTTGCCGCAAATTAAACCGCCGGTGGGGAAGTCTGCGCCTTTCACAATTTTGGCGACGTCTTTGACATCCACTTCGGGATTGTCAATCACCGCGCAGCACGCGTCCACGATCTCGTGGAGATTGTGCGGCGGAATATTGGTCGCCATGCCGACGGCGATGCCGGTGCTGCCGTTGATGAGAAGATTGGGAATTCGCGCCGGCAGAACGACCGGTTCATGTTCCTTCTCATCGAAGTTCGGCTGAAAATCGACGGTGTCCTTGTCGATGTCAGCGAGCAATTCCTCTGCAATTTCTTTGAGCCGGCATTCGGTGTACCGGTAAGCCGCTGCCGGGTCGCCGTCGATGGAACCGAAGTTACCTTGGCCGTCGATCAACTGATATCGCATGCAAAAATCTTGCGCCATACGCACCAACGTGTCGTAGACCGACGCGTCGCCGTGTGGATGGTATTTACCGAGCACTTCACCGACAACCTTGGCGCATTTGGTGTACGACCGATTGTGATACAGCCCAATCTCGCGCATGGCGTAAAGCACGCGCCGGTTGGAAGGCTTCAAGCCGTCGCGCGCATCTGGTAGGGCGCGCCCGACGATGACTGACATCGAGTAATCGATGTAAGCCTGCTGCATTTGTTCGCTGATATTGACCGGTGTGACTTTTTCGTTCTGTGCGTACATGGTGGTTTCCTATTCTTTCGCTAAAAAAAGTTTGGAGGTTGTGAGAAAATTTCCGGCATCGGCGAGAAGTTCGCTGATCCGATTTGTGTCCGGTGGTGTTTGAGCGCCGAGGTCGGCGTCGTGGTGCAATTGCGTGGCGCGTTTGAAGCGTTCGCCGATCTCCGGAGGAATCAGACCGGTTTTTACAAATTCCCGTTGGAACTTACCGGCGACATTGCCATCGCGGGATGGACCAAATTCTCGCGTGGCGAGCAAGGCGCAGGCGCAGTAGAACATTGTGAAATAGATGTGATCCATCGCGCCCAAGCGTATGTCGCGCTCGACGAGCAACCGGGCTTCCGCCAAGCTTTCGTCAGCTTGAGAAAGTCGCAGGTGAATCAAATCTTGAGTCTCCGGTGTCACGCTGGATTATACGTCGAGGTTGCGAACGTAGAGGGCGTTTTCCTCAATGAACTGCCGGCGCGGCGCGACTTCGTCACCCATCAAAACGGTGAACATTGTGTCGGTTTCCGCCGGATCCATCAACTCGACCTTGAGCATCTTCCGGCGCTCCGGATCCATCGTAGTTTCCCAAAGTTGTTCGGGATTCATTTCACCCAAACCTTTGTAGCGTTGAATGGTCAAGCCGCGCTTGCCGAGTTCTTTGACCAATTCCAAAATCTGCGGAATAGAATTCACCGGTGTGCGTTTCTCGACGGTTTTCGCTTTGGCTTTCGCTTTTTCGCCTTTACCATCTTCAGCGGGAGCTTCGGAATCGGCGGCACCTTCGACAAGTTCAAACAGTGGTTCTTCCTGTGCGGCGTAATGGTCGATGTCAAAACCTTTCCGCGCCAGTGCTTCGATGACAGTCTGGATACCGGCGGTTTCGTAAAGGTCGAGCGGTTTGACTTCGCGCTGCGGTTTGTCATTCTCGACGGCTTTGAGTTCGAGCGTAATTTCTTCCGCCGGACTGATGTCGTATTCTGCGCAAATCTTCGCCCAAGCTTTGTCGTCGCAGGCGAATTCAAATCGAACCACCCCGGCTTCTTTAATGCGCACCGCATGTGCCGGTAGATCACCGGTCTTGGCATCGCGCGCTTCGAGGTAGTTTTCGAATTTGATACCGCGACGTTCAATCGTGTCCACAAGTTTTTCCAATTCCTGTAACGATTCAAGCACGGTCATCAATTGCTGGCCGCCGAATTCTTTTTTATCTTTCAACCGAAACAGCGAGGCATCGCCGGAGCCAAGTTCGATGAGAATCTTGCTCATCTGGTCGTCATTTTCGATGTACTCTTCGCGCTTCTTGCGTTTGATTTTATAGAGTGGCGGCTGCGCGATGTAGATGTGGCCGCGTTTTACTAGCTCCGGCATCTTCCGGTAGAAAAATGTGAGCAGCAACGTCCGGATGTGCGAACCATCCACGTCGGCGTCGGTCATGATGACGATGCGATGGTACCGGAGTTTCTCGATTTTGAAAGCGTCTTCGCCATCCACTGTGCCGAAACCGGTGCCAACGGCGGTAATCATATTGCGGATTTCGTTGTTATTGAGAACTTGGTCGAGCCGCGCTTTTTCGACGTTGAGCAGCTTACCGCGAATCGGAAGCACAGCTTGAAATGCCCGGTTGCGACCTTGTTTGGCAGAGCCACCGGCGGAATCACCTTCGACGATGTATAACTCGCACATCTCCGGATTCTTCTCCGAACAATCCGCCAGCTTGCCGGGCAATCCGCCGCCGGTGAGCGCACCTTTGCGGACAGCTTCGCGAGCTTTTCGGGCGGCTTCGCGAGCGCGAGCAGCCGTCAGCCCTTTATCGAGAACACGCCGTGCCACTTGCGGATTTTGTTCCATGAAGGTCATCAAACCTTCGTACACGATGGAGTTGACGATGCCTTCAACTTCGCCGTTGCCGAGTTTGGTTTTGGTCTGACCTTCAAATTGTGGGTTCGGCACTTTGACGCTAATAACCGCCACGAGACCTTCCCGGAGATCGTCGCCGCCAAGCGTCGGGTCTTTTTCTTTGAGGAGATTGTTGGATTTCGCGTACTGGTTAATCGCCTTGGTCAACGCCGACCGGAAGCCGCTGAGATGCGTGCCACCTTCGATGGTGTTGATGTTGTTGGCATAGCTGTAAAGCGATTCGTTGTAGCCTTCGTTGTACTGCAACGCGACTTCAGCGGTAATGCCGTCTTTTTCTTTCTCGACGTAAATCACCTTCGGATGAAGCGGTTCTTTGGCGCGGTTGATGTGCTTAATGAATTCTTCGATGCCGCCGTTGAATTTGAAAAGCTCTTCCTTATTGTTGCGCTCGTCCTTGAGTTTGATTTCGATGCCGCGATTTAGAAACGCGAGTTCGCGCAACCGATTGGCAAGAATGTCGTACTTATATTCGATGACCGGAAAAATTTCGCCATCGGCCTTGAAAGTGATTTTAGTGCCGGTGCCTTTGGCTTTGCCGATGACTTCCAGTTTCGAAGCGGTGATGCCACGCTTGAAACGCATGTGATAAACTTTGCCATCACGTTTGACTTCGACATCGAGCGATTCGCTGAGCGCGTTGACGCAAGTGACGCCGACACCGTGGAGACCACCGGAGACGGTGTAGCTTTTCTTGTCAAACTTACCACCGGCATGCAGCACCGTGAGTACAACTTCGAGAGCCGGTTTCTTTTCCGTTTTGTGCATGTCCACCGGAATGCCGCGTCCATCGTCAATGACGGTGATAGAATTTCCGACGTGGATAATGACTTCGATGTTTTTACAAAATCCGGCCAGCGCTTCGTCAATGGAATTGTCCACCACTTCATAAACAAGGTGATGGAGTCCGCGTTCGCCGGTGTCGCCGATATACATCGCGGGACGTTTGCGAACTGCCTCAACACCTTCTAGTTTTTGGATTTTGTCGGCGGTATATTCCAATGCGCCGGCAGTACTTTTTTCGTCTTCTAAATCAGTCTTTGCCATCTAAGTTTCCCTCCTTGGGAACAAACAAAATTATGCCGAAAATTCCGTGGAATAGCAATGCTTTTTTAGTTCGATTTAGAAGTTATAACTCGCACCGGTCTCGACTCTTCCAGTGTGAGAAAAAGATATTTGACAAGACTCTGAATTATGTTAATCTCGACTAAGTTTAGCAAGTTACTAATGAAATCAAGTATCAAGGCTGATTACGCTTGTCGGGCGATGGAGGTTTTAGCGCTTCATCATCCCGGCGTGGAACCGTTGTGCATCGACGAAATTGCCAAGCAACGTTCCATTCCGGCTAACTACCTTGTCCAAATCCTGTTAGAACTGAAGCGAAACGGACTAATCAAAAGTCGGCGCGGGAAAGCCGGTGGTTATGTGCTGGCGCGGTCACCGCAAGAGATTAGTTTGGGCGATATTTTACGAGCGATTCATGGAGCAGTTTTGGATTTACCACATTTAACCGATGCAACCTGCCCGGAGGAAATCAAGCGCGCGTGGCGCCGGTTGAAAACGGTCATTGAAAACGAAGCCGATAGCATCACTTTCGATAAGATTTGTGCCGAAGCGCGGCATCCGGCCAGCATGTATCATATCTAATGAACTTTACTCCTGAACAAATTCGCGAACTCGCCGGCCAATTCGAAGGCCGCGAGCCGCTTGATATTCTTCAATGGGCCGCGGACCAGTTTGGTTCGCGTCTCGCCATTTCAACCGCGTTTGGTCCGGACGGTTTGGTCATCATCGACATTGCCCAGCGCAAGATCGCGCCGCGAATTCCGGTTTTCACGATTGATACCGGCTTTCTCTTCCCGGAAACGCTCGAACTCATCGGCAAGATCGAACGTGAGTACGGCATCACCATCGAAAAGTTGCAGCCGGACCCGGTAGCGGAGACAGAGCTTTACCGGCGCGACCCAAACCGGTGCTGCCATTTGCGGAAAGTTTTGCCGCTTCAGAAAAAGTTACCGGCATTGGATGCGATGATTACCGGCTTGCGCCGGTCACAATCAGCCACGCGCGGCGACACACCGGTTTTGCAGTTGCAGGAAACACCAACCGGTCACCGGTACGTGAAAATTAATCCGCTCGCCACTTGGACGGAAGAACAAGTCTGGTGGTATATCGTCAGCCGTCAATTGGACTACAATCCGCTTCACGACCGGGGTTACGCTAGCATTGGTTGCACACCAGATTGCTGCACTCGGCCGGTCGCCGAGGGCGAACACGAACGCGCTGGCCGTTGGGCCGGCACCGCGAAAAAAGAGTGCGGTTTGCACACTTTCGCGGCTAATATCTGAGTTGAATATGGACCATCTTGACAAATTAGAAAACCAAAGCATTTATATTATCCGCGAGGCGTTCAACAAGATTGAGCGACTCGCGATGTTGTGGAGCGTCGGCAAAGATTCGCAAACGCTAATCTGGCTCGCGCGCAAAGCATTCTTCGGTCACGTGCCGTTTCCGTGCGTCTTCATGGAAACGAGTTTCGACATGCCGGAGCTAGTCGAGCTCCGCGACCGACTCACCAAAGAATGGCAGCTCAATCTCGTCATCGCTCGCAACGACGAAGCTATCGCCGCCGGTATGAATCACAAACAAGGTCGCGTCGTCTGCTGCTCCGCTTTGTTGAAAGAAAATCTCAAAAAAATTGTCGAGAAAGAAAACTACGGCGGTCTCATCGTCGGTGTCCGGCGCGACGAAGATGCGACTCGCGCCAAGGAACGCTATTTCAGTCCGCGCGACAAAAACATGGAGTGGAATGTCGAAGACCAGCCACCGGAACTCTGGGATCAGTTCAATACCGATATGGCCGGCGGCACACACTTGCGCGTTCATCCGCTCTTGCACTGGACGGAAATGAATATCTGGGAATACGCCCAGCGCGAGAATATTCCAAATGTCCCACTTTATTTCGCCAAAAACGGCAAGCGGTTCCGGTCGCTCGGCTGCGTGCCGTGCACGTTTAACACCGATTCAGTTGCCGATACCTACGACAAAATTCGGGAAGAATTACGCACCACCAAAAAAACTGAACGCAGCGCCCGCGCCCAAGACCAAGAAAGCGAAGATGCTTTCGAAAAACTCCGCCGCGACGGCTACATGTGATTTCCATGCAACCCTCTGAACAACTGAAAATCGTCATCGTCGGTCACGTCGACCACGGCAAATCCACGCTCGTTGGCCGGCTGTTTCACGACACCGGCAGCTTGCCGGACGGCAAGCTCGATAAAATCAAAGCCTCGTGCGAAAAACGCGGCATGCCATTCGAGTGGGCGTTCTTGATGGACGGCTTGCAAGCCGAACGCGACCAGAACATCACCA
>CAINDI010000157.1 GCA_903847335.1 uncultured Verrucomicrobiota bacterium
ATTTGTTCCGCGATGTCGAGCGGACGTTGGTTGATGTCGAATTCGAAAATGCCGGCACGTGATTTTAGTTCACCGAGATTGGCGAGGAGGTACCGGAGGCCGAAGGCGCAATGCGGATATTTGGCGTTGAGTGTGGCGAGAACGATGTCCATGCGGACATCACCAAATGCCGAGGCGCTTTTTGCCGGCGTCTGTGACCATGCTTTGATTCCACGGCGGATCCCAAACGATTTGCACGTCGGCTTCGGCGACACCGGGCACGGTTAGCAGCCGGTCGCGCGCCTGTTGAGCAATGACCGGGCCCATTCCACAACCCATGGCCGTCAATGTCATTTTCACATCCACGCGACTATTGCCGGGAGGTAATGGTGTTAGTTTCACGTCGTACACCAAACCGAGGTCAACGATGTTGACTGGAATTTCTGGGTCGTAACAGGCTTTGAGTTCTTCCCAAACTTGTTTTTCGTCCGCCGGACCTTCGTGTGTCGTGGTGGTGCTCGCGCCACCGGCGGCAACCATGACGCCATCTTTGGTCAGCGCATTGGTATCTTTGCTCATGATTTGCACCAATCCAAACGCGGCGACTTGGAGTGTGACATTACCGCCGAGCGTTTGGCCGACGTGCGCTTCGGTGCCTTTGGGAATGTTGACTTTGTTGCCGTAGGGAATTTGTGTGGCTTCGCAGTCGCGTGCGAAAATGACAACATCAGTCGGACGAAGTGAATCAACGGTAATCATGTGGCCAATCTACCACGCACGGCGACTCTGTCTAGTTACATCTGTTCGATGACATCAATGCCGAGGAGATTCAAGCCGCGTTTCATGATGTCAGCGGTCAAACGGCAGAGCACCAACCGGGATGAACGCGTCGGCTCGACTGACTGAATGACCGGACAGTTGGCGTAAAAAACGCTGAACTTACCGGCAAGCTCATAAAGATAACCGGTGAGCCAATTCGGTTTGTCGTCGGCCAATACAGCTTCAAGCGTATCGGAAAATCGGAGAATGTGTTTTGCTAAATCCAGTTCGGTCGGATGCTCCAGTGTGACTGGCGCGGCACCGGTGGTGTCACCGGCTTTGCGGAAGATGCTTTGAACTCGGACGTAGGCATATTGCAAATACGGCGCGGTGTTGCCGTTCATCGCTAACATTTTGTCCCAACTGAAAATGTAATCCGTGGTGCGGTTTTGTGAGAGGTCGGCGTATTTGACGGCACCGATTCCGACAGCGCGGGCGATTTGCCGGCGCACATCCTCCGGTAGCTCCGGATTCTTTTCAGCGACGACGGCGAGCGCGCGTTCTTCGGCTTCGTCGAGGAGTTCGCCGAGTTTGACGTTCTGACCGGAACGCGTTTTCAGCGGTTTGCCATCTTCGCCGAGAATTGAACCGGAAAACACATGCCGGAGGTCCGGTACCGCCGGGAACCATTTCGCGGCGGCGGCAAAGACCTGTTTGAAATGCAATTGTTGCCGGGCATCGGTGACGTAAACGATTTCGTCCGGCTGCCATTCCGTAATCCGGTATTTCAATGTCGCTAAATCGGTCGTGCCGTAGAGAAATGCGCCGTCAGCTTTTTGCACAATGAGCGGGGAATCTTGGCCGGGAAAGAAAATGCAAAATGCGCCGTCGCTTTCGGTGGCGAGGCCGCAATGCCGGAGGTCGGCGACGACGGCCGGGAGCATCGGATTATAAAAACTTTCGCCAAATGTGTGGTCAAAACTAACGCCGAGCCGCCGGTAGATTTTTTCAAACTCTTGCTTGGAAAGCTCGATGATTTTTTGCCAGATAGCGAGATTTTCGGCATCGCCTTGCTGGAGTTTGACGAGTTCAGCTTTGGCGGCGTCGCGGAGTTCGGGTTTGTCGTTGATGAATTTGTAGAGACGTTCGAGTTCGCCAATCGGGTCGGCGGCGAGGGCGGCATCGTTCCGGTACTGTTTCCAGCCGATGATGAGCATTCCAAATTGCGTGCCCCAATCGCCGATGTGATTATCGGTGATGACGCGGTGGCCGAGGAATTTTCCGATGCGGGCGAGAGTGTCGCCGAGAATTGTGGAGCGGATGTGACCAACGTGCATCGGCTTGGCAACATTCGGCGAACTGAAATCAATGACGATGGTTTTCGGTTTCGCGACCACCGGTACGCCGTGGCGTTCATCGCGGGAAGCACCGGTGATTTGTGCGGCGACGAAAACCGGTTTGAGTTTGAAATTAATGAAGCCGGGGCCGGCGATGGTGGGTGGTTCGCAGATACCGGTGACGTCGAGTTGTTGAATGATTTTCTCGGCGAGTGCTCGCGGATTTTCGTTGCGCGCTTTGGCGACGGTCATGATGCCGTTGGCTTGGTAATCGCCAAATTTCGGGTCGGCGGCCCGGAGGAGCGCCGGTGCGCCGAGGGCGCGTTCGACGGTGTCGGACAAAATCTGCGAAACAGATGGCATGGTTAGGCGGTGCGGAAGACGGCGAACATTTCGTCGGCGGTCTTGGCGTTTTCGAGTTGAGTGCGCCGGTCTTTGTTGCTGAGGAACCGGGCGAAGGCGGAAAGGGTTTGGAGATGTTGCTGAAATTGACCTTGCGGAGTGAGGAAGAGAACGCAGAGGCGGACCGGTTGGTCGTCGAGCGCTTGGAAATCCACCGCGGGTTCGAGGTGGGCGACGATGGCGACCGGCGCTTGAATGCAGGGAACGCTGGCATGCGGAATGGCCAGGCCGAAACCGATGCCGGTGCCGTTGCTGGTCTCGCGATCTTTAACGGCTTTGACGACGCTGGCGCGGTCTTCGGTGCGGATTTTACCGAGGCGGACGAGTTGGTCAATCAATGTATCAATCACGCCCCAACGGTCCGTGGCGGACACTTTAGGAGTGAATTGTTCAAGACTAAGCATATCTGTGAGATTTATCATCGCTGACTCCAGAGAGTGCGAGCATAATTCCATAACACCGCACCGTTGTCGAGTGTCCAAACGTAGCTAGCCGGTAGCTTGTCGCTGAATATCTGGGCGAGTGTGGCAAATGTCAGCGATTGCGACAAGAGCGTGGCGGTCACGAGCATCGTCAGTAGATTTATCAGGTAAATGACCACTGTAGAAAAAAGAGCGCCTTGCGACTTTACATCCGGTTGGCTGACGGTAAGTAACACCATAATTGTGAAGGTTACGTGAAAACTCCAACCCAGTCCGACCAGAAAAAATAAGACCCAAAAATGCGCTGTCAAGTTCCAGATAGCGTGGGCGATGAAAAAGCCGATCATGAATAGCACTGCGTAAAACGGAAAAAAATATGGGGCGAGCGTGATGGCCCAATTCGTTTTGCTAGTGCGAACTTGGCCGCCGGATTTGCGGACGCTCAAACCGCTGACTCGTGCGCCCATTAGTAAAGCCCACACGGCGTGCGTCAGTTCATGGCCGAGAACGTAGGTTCTGACTGGCGTCGGTAAAAATATAAAAATCAGCAGCCACAATAGATAGCCGGATCCAAATGCTAGCGCCGGTACAACATTTGCACCGGCGAGTAGAACATGACAAGCGTGCCATGCGACGCTGGTGATTCCAGTAGTGGCGGGTAGTAGTAAAACTGCGATTATGAGTTTTAACCAACGCATCTATACCAATATTCACGAATTGATTTACACGAGTCAACTCTACTGATGTGAATTCGCTTAGTGTATTAAATTGTTGGACAAACAAAAAATACCGAAATTGACAGACCTGCACGAAACACCTATCTCTATTGAGGCTTTCTTGAGCCGATAATTATTCATTTAACTAAAACAAAATGACAACGCAAAAAAATGGTAAAGTGTATTTGGTCGGCGCAGGACCGGGGGATCCGGGTTTGATTACGGTGCGGGGCGTCGAATGCCTCAGCCGCGCGGACGTGGTTGTGTACGATTATCTCTCGAATCCGACTTTGCTCCGGCATGCTTGCGCCGATGCTGAAATTATCTATGTCGGTAAGCAAGCGAACCAACACACTTTGACGCAGGAGAAAATCAATGCGCTGCTCGTTAAAAAAGGTAAAGCCGGTAAGATTGTCACTCGTTTAAAAGGTGGCGACCCGTTTGTTTTTGGTCGCGGTGGCGAAGAGGCGGAAGCGTTACACAAAGCCGGGATTTCGTTTGAAATCGTGCCGGGGATTAGTTCGTCCATTGCCGCGCCGGCGTATGCGGGGATACCGGTGACGCACCGGGCGGTGGCGACGGCGTTTATGGTGATTACCGGACACGAAGACCCGACGAAAAAAGAATCGCAGGTGAATTGGAAGAGCGTGGCAGAGTTTTTCGGCACGCGGGTGATTTTGATGGGTGTCGAACGGATTGGCGTGATTGCCGTCGAGTTGATGAAGCACGGTTTGAAAGCAACCACACCGGTGGCGATGGTGCGCTGGGGAACTACCGGTAATCAGCAGACGATTACCGGAACATTGAAAACGATTGCGAGCGTGGTGGCGAAGGCTGGATTTAAAGCTCCGGCGGTAACAATTGTTGGTGATGTGGTTTTACAGCGGAAGACACTGAACTGGTTTGAGAAGCGGCCGCTCTTTGGTAAACGCATCGTCGTAACGCGCAGCCGGGAACAGGCCAGCGAGTTGGTCCGGCAGCTTTCGGAACTCGGCGCGGATATGCTGGAGATTCCGACGATTCGTATTACACCGCCGAAAGATACTGCGCCGTTGCGCGAGGCGGCGGAAGGAATGGGTGAATATGACTGGGTGTTGTTCACGAGTCCAAATGGCGTGGACGTATTCTTCAAGACTTTTTTCGAGGCGCACAAAGATTTGCGAGAGTTTGGCGGTGCGAAAATTGCGGCGGTGGGGCAGGCGACAGCGCAGAAGGTAATGGACTACCATCTGGAAGTAGATTTCATGCCGAAGGAATTTACCACCGAAGGTTTGCTCATGGAATTTCGCAAGGAAGTGGATTGCGAGAATCTACATTTCCTTTTGCCGCGTGCGGATTTGGCGGATGAAAAGTTGGCGCGCGGTTTGGAAGATTTGGGCGGTATTGTGGACGACATTGACGCCTACGCGACGGTACCGGAGACAGAAGACCGCTCCGGCCATCGCACTCGCTTGCTAGCAGAAGGCGCGGACTTGGTGACGTTTACCAGTTCGAGCACGGTGAATAATTTCTGCAATCTCGTGGACGTACCGGAACTCCGTAAAAAGTTTCCGAAGCTGAAATTCGTGAGCATCGGTCCGGTGACAACCAAAACCGCTGAGGAACGCGGCCTCGTCGTGGTAGCAGAAGCTGAAATACACACGATTCCGGGTTTGGTGGAAGCGATTCTGAAGTTGAAATAGGGACTTTAAAAAAGCCATGTCAAATGAAGAGCAGTATTTTGGAACATGGACGACAAATCCTGTTGGTCTCCCGTGCTTTGATCTGAAAGTGAATGCCGCTGGTGCCATTGATGCGCCATTCCGCCATCTCATGAGCACCGGGCATCTTTCAGCCATGGCAGATCGGTGGGGCAATGTGAATCTTTTTACTACGGAGGGTGGTTTTACTTGGTTGAACTCTCCCAGTAGTTCTTTTTCCCGAAGTTCGTTGTACATGATGCTTAATCATCAGGGAGAACTTATATCGCTTCTTTTTAGTGAGCTGGATGAGCAAAAAAAGATTCAAATTGGATGTGGCTACATTCGTTATGAAGGTGAAGTCAAACGCAATGGGTTAAACCTAGCCATTGAACAAGAAGTTTTCGCAGCTCCAGATCGTAGCCGAATGATTCGCGGTCAGTTTATTCTGACGAACCGTAGCTTGGAGGCGTTGACGGTACGATTGGAAATTCGGAGTGATGTTGTTCCTCCGGGAATGCCGCGTCCTTCCAAGGAAAACCGCCAGTTTCTAGCTAAACCGGGAGTTGGTGTTTTTAAAAAAGGAGTTGCACAATTAGGCGATGTATTTTTAGCGGCCGAGCCTCAATGGGAAGCGACGGCTACCAGCATCGCGCTTATTTTGTTTCAGGAAGTCACCATCGAGTCCGGG
>CAINDI010000158.1 GCA_903847335.1 uncultured Verrucomicrobiota bacterium
CGCGCGTTTGTCTGACGCCGGGATTCCGCTGGGCAATCAGACTGTCTTGCTGCGCGGAGTGAATGACGATGCAACGGTGATGAAAGAATTGTTGCACAAGCTGATTATGATGCGCGTCCGGCCGTATTACATTTACCAATGTGACCTCGTCAGCGGCACGCATCACCTCCGGACGTCCGTTCGCAAAGGTCTCGAAATTATGGAAGCGTTGCGCGGGCATACCACCGGTTTTGCTGTGCCGCAATACGTGATTGATGCGCCCGGCGGTGGCGGTAAGGTGCCGGTGGGGCCGCAATACATTCTCGCGCACGACCGGCAGCGCATGATTATTCGCAATTACGAAGGTAAAGTTTTTGAGTATCCGGAACTCAGTGAAGACGCTTTGCCAGTCACACCGCAACCGGATCATGCCAAGCACCGGTAAGCTCCACCAAATCGGTGTCGCGTGGAATTGGCAATACGATGCCGACTTCATTCATCTACTCGACCGGGCACTGCATCAAGCGGGTCTCAATAGTTATCTCGTCGGTTCGCACAATCTCGCGCACATCACCGGTGAAGTGGAACGTGGCGAACGTCGGTTTCTCTGGTTTCTCGACCGTGCCAGCGACGAAGATTCCCAATTTCTTAAGCTCAATCAACTTCTCCACGCTCAAGATGTGCATTTTCTCAACGCGCATCACCATTACCTTCTCGCTAGCGATAAAGCCGAAATTCACCGCGAACTTCTCGCCAGCGGTTTGAATTTACCAACCACACTCATCTTGCAGTCACACGACCGCGAACCACACATTAATCCGTCGGCCATCGAACCGTTTGCGAAACCATTTATCGTCAAACCCGCGAAAGGCGGCGGCGGACGTGGTGTGCTGACCGGCGCTAAACACATTGACGAAATTAATCAAGTCCGCGCCAAGTATCGCGCCCAGCGATTTCTCATTCAGCAAAACATCGAACCGCAAATTATTGGCGACCGGCGCGCGTGGTTTCGCGTTTATTTTGTGTGCGGCGTTGTGATTCCGTGTTGGTGGGACGACCGCACCCACCGGTACATCGTCTTCGAGCCAAAAGATGCCGAACTCATCAACGTCGCCGAACTTGAACGCATCGCTCGTGTCATTGCTTATGTCTCGCATCTCGATTTTTTCAGCAGCGAAATTGCACTCGACGCTCACCACCGGTACGTCGTGATTGATTATGTGAACACGCCGTGCGATATGCGTCTCCAAAGCAAATACGCCAACGGCGTTCCCGATTTCCTCGTCCAACAAATCATCACCGCCATCACCGGTTATCTCCGCTTGCAAACGCCGGCAGGTGGAGATTGAAATATCGAACGGAATAGCATAGAGATTTGAAATTATGAAGCGACTCCTCCTCAGCGTTTGGCTTGGTGGTCTGGGTGTCACTGGGTTTGCGGTCGAACCGGCGCAAAGTAGGCTGGGGATAAATTTCCCGGCGATGGCGGATTACAGCACAGATTACGCGTTTGTGGATGTGTTTCGAATGTCGCGAAAATGGAGCAGTCAGCGTCCCGGTGAGAAGTGGGGCGGCGGTCCGGAGTTGACTCGCGATGCAAATGGTTGGATTACGCAGTTGGAGACGAATTGCTGGGCGGAGACACCGCTGCTGACGAGTTCCAATGGCCACGCGCCGACCGGTGATTATGTCTGCTTGTACGACGGCGAAGGAGTGATTGATTTTCGCTTTAATGCGGAAATTATTTCTCGGGCACCGGGACGGATTGTTTTCCATTTCGATTCGGAAACGAATACGCAGCTCTCCGGTGGAACGTTTCTGACCTTACGCAGCACAAATCCGACAAATTATGTCCGGAACATTCGCGTGATTATGCCGGGATTTGAGGCGACGTATCGAGAGCAACCATTTTATCCGCCATTTCTCGCGAGATGGAAAGAGTTCAACACATTTCGTTTTATGGATTGGCTGCGCACCAATAACGGCAAGCAGCAGCTCGAATGGTCGGATCGCGGTACAACGAATTATTGCAATTACACCGAACACGGCGTGCCGGTGGAGGTGATGGTGGACTTGTGCAACCGGCTCAAGGTAAATCCATGGTTCTCGATACCACATCCGGCGAGCGATGATTATGTGCAGCAATTCGCAGCATTGGTAAAACACTCGCTCAATCCGTCGTTGAAAGTTTACGTCGAATATTCCAATGAAGTTTGGAATGGCATGTTTGAACAGCACCGGTACGCCGAAGCAAAAGGGAAGGAGTTGAATCTCGGAGTCGTGACTCGACCATGGGAAGGTGCGGCGATTTTTTATGGCCTCCGGTCGCAAGAAATTTTTAAGATTTGGGAAAAAGTTTTTGGCGGACGCGACCGGTTGGTGCGTGTGGTGGCATGGCAGGCCGGTGGCGGAACTTATTGGACAGACGGTCTGGTGCTCGGGAAAAACGATACTGGTAAAAACGTCGATGCATTGGCGATTGCGCCGTATATCACGATATGTATCGGCACTTCCACAAAGCTCAACGCGAATACGGTCGCGAGTTGGACTGTGGATCAGGTGTTGGATTACGCCGAGACAAATGCGTTGCCGGAATGTTTGGAGTGGACGCGTTCGTCCAAGGCAATCGCGGACAAATATGGCATTCGGCTCATCTGCTACGAATCGGGTCAGCATTTTGTTGGCGTTGGTGAAGGGGTGAACAATGAGGCGATGACGAAGCTATTCATTGCCGCGAATCGCCATCCGCGAATGGGCGCAATTTATACCCGGTATCTTGACGCCTTGAGCGCGGCTGGCTGCGACCTCGTGTGTCTTTGGAATTCGACCGGAATCTGGACCAAATGGGGAAGTTGGGGATTGACCGAATATTTGGATGAAACGGAGACGACGCAGCCGAAATTCAAAGCCGTCAGCGACTGGAACCGGCAACACGCAAAACCATGAGTGACCAACCACAACCGCAGATGCCGGCGGGAATCGGGAACGCCTACACATTTCAAGTTTTCAACACGATGTCATTTTCCATCGTGGCGGGAATGCCAATTATTTTGTTTTTCAAGCATCTCGCCGCCTCAGCGACGGTTCTGGGAATCGTAATTGCATTGCCACCGCTATTGAACATTCTTCAAATACCGGCGGCATCGTTGGTGGAAAAAGTTGGCTACCGGACCTTTGTGTTGCGCGGTTGGGCAATCCGGTGCTTTATTATTCTTGGGCTGGCGTTGGTCGCATTTCTGCCAGACAAGATTGACCGAACGACGCGGATCGCATTGATGTTGTTTTTATTATTTGCCTACAATGCGTCGCGTGGATTTTCGGTGTGTGGCTGGTTCCCCTGGATGACGCAATTGATTCCGGAAAGTCTGCGCGGCCGGTATGTCTCTCGCGATCAATTGTCCGGCTCATTGGCGTTGCTGGGGACGATGATTGGAACTGCATTATTTGTGAAGCATGCAGATGGATTGTCGATGTTTGGCTGGATTTTTGTGGTGGGTTTTCTGGCTGGAATGGTGAGTCTGTGGTTTTTACGGCGGATGCCGGATGCGCCGGTGCCTGAACAGAATCGCGCCAAAGGGCCAATTCCATGGAAGGCGATCGTGCTGCATCCGCCGTTTTACCGGCTGTTGCTTTTTAATATTGTGATTTTAATTGCACTTGCCGGTAGTGGGGTCTGCTGGGTGCCACTGCTACGCGATGTTCATGGTTTTGAAGATTGGCATTTTTTAGCAATGATGGCGTTGAACAGCGCCGGTGTGGCGTTAACCTTGTGGGCCTTTGGCGCATTAGCGGACCGAGTCGGGAGTAAACCATTGCTTGGTGTTTCGGGGATTATTCTTGTGGGGCATTGGATGCTGTGGAGTTCTGTCGCGACTGGTGTAATTGCGCCAACGGTGTGGATTATTATAATAATTCAATTGACCGCAGCAATCGGTACAGGATTGTTAGGGCTAGCCAATACACGGCTTTTAATGGCGGTAGTTCCAGAAATGGGGCGGAGTCATTTCTTTGCATTATTTAGTGTTATGACCAGTCTCATCGCCGGTATTTTCCCAGTTTTATGGGGGTTACTAATCGATAGTCTTGCCGGTTGGAAAATTCACTGGGGAATCATTGAGTGGAACCAGTTTAGTGTTTGTTATGCATTGATTATTTTGACGTACCTCATCTCGCAGACTTTTTGGGCTAGCCTCATAGAATCAAAAGCGATGCCGACGGATGTGTTTCTCCACGAATTACTCGTGAAAACACCGAGCCGGGCATTGACCAGAATCATCATGCGCCGGCCGTTTGTCTAAAAAACAAGCTGGTCTTGCGTGCCGGGCAAAGCTGTGTGTATGCTTCACACCAACATGATTGCCTTGATTGATTACGGCAGTGGTAACTTGCGAAGCGCAGAAAAAGCGCTGGCGCGAGTTGGTGCCGACGTACACATTGTCAACAAGCCGTCTGAAGTGCTAGCGGCGGACGCTGTGGTCTTGCCGGGAGTTGGTGCGTTCGGTGATTGCGTGAAAAATCTCAAGCAACTCGGACTCGATTCCGCCATCCGCCAATTCATCCAAACCGGTAAACCATTTCTCGGAATCTGCGTCGGCTTACAAATGCTTTTTGAATCCGGTATCGAATCACCCGGCGTGTCCGGTCTCGGCGTCTTACAGGGGACTGTCCCGCGCTTTACCGGTACCGGCTTAAAAGTTCCACACATGGGCTGGAACCGGCTTCGCCTCCGGCGGTCTGATTGTCCATTGTTCGCCGGTATCGCCGATGGAAGTTTTGTTTATTTTGTTCACAGCTATTACGGTGCGCCCTGGCAAGATTCTGTAGTCGCGGCGACAACTGATTACGGTGTGGAGTTTGCCTCGGTGATTTGGTCTGGTAACGTTTTCGCTACGCAATTTCACCCAGAAAAATCGCAGGCAGTCGGTTTGAAGATGCTAGAAAATTTTGTGAAACTTAAATGATTATTTATCCGGCAATTGATTTGAAGAATGGCCAAGTGGTTCGTCTCCACCAAGGGCGGGCCGATGCCACCACGGTGTACGGCGATGATCCCGCCGCCGGGGCGCGCCGGTGGGCGGAGCAGGGGGCGCAATGGTTGCACGTTGTCGATCTCGACGGTGCGTTTGGCGGTGAGCCGAAAAATTGGGAGAGCGTTCGCTCGATTCTCAGTGCGGTAAAGATTCCAGTTCAACTCGGTGGCGGTTTGCGCACTCGTCAGCAAATCGCCGACGCATTAGCGATGGGTGTGAAACGAGTTGTCGTCGGAACTAAAGCGTGTGAGTCGCCAGTATTCATCAGTGAATTGGTAAAAGAATTTGGCGACCGGATTGCTGTGGGAATTGATGCGCGCGATGGTTTTGTCGCGGTGAAAGGTTGGGTTGAGAAGACGGCGTTGCCGGCGGTGGAGTTTGCCGGGCAAATCAGCCGACTGGGTGTGCGGACGATTATTTTTACTGACATCGCGACTGATGGCACGTTGACCGGACCGAACTTCAAGGCAGTCTCGGCGGTTTGCGCGGCGGTGAATTGTAATGTCATTGCCAGTGGTGGCGTCGCGGTGGCGGCGGATGTCACGCAGCTTCGCGAACTTTCTCGGCAGCACGCAAATCTCGCTGGCGTCATTATCGGTAAAGCACTTTACGACGGACGTGTGGACTTAAAGTCCGTGCTATGACGCAAGAATACATTCTGCATCCCGCCCATGCGCCGCGGGATTTTCACATTGATTACCGGAAGGAATTAAACGAACAGCAACTCGCGGCCGTCACCGCTGTCGGTCAGGATGGTTCGCTGAATTCTGGGCCGATGCTGGTCATTGCCGGCGCTGGCTCCGGTAAGACGCGGACATTGACGTACCGAGTTGCGTGGCTTGTCGAACACGGAATCGCACCGGGACGAATTTTACTGCTGACTTTTACCAACAAAGCTTCGAAAGAAATGCTCCGGCGCGTCGAAGGTGTTTTGCCGATGGATATTTCGGCAATTTGGGGCGGGACGTTCCATCACATCGGGAACCGGATTTTGCGCCGGCATGCCAAGCTGCTGAATTACGAGCAGGATTTCACCATTCTTGACCGGGAAGACCAAAAAGATTTGCTCGATGCTTGTCTGGCGGACGCAAAGATTGACACGAAAGCGGAGCGATTTCCGAAGGGCGATGTGCTGGCGGAAATTTATTCATTGTCGGTGAATACGGAGCGGTCGATTGGTCGAGTGTTGGCGGAGCAATACAATTATTTTTCGCATTTGGAAGAGCAAATCAAAAAAATCCAGAGTCGGTACGGTGACCGGAAGCGCGAGGCCAACGTGATGGATTATGACGATTTGCTGGTGAAGACGGTTCAGTTGCTCCGAGAGCATCCGGAAGTTGGTGAACGGTACCGTGAGCAGTTTCAGCACGTGCTGGTAGATGAGTACCAAGACACGAATAAAATCCAAGCCGACCTAATTGACGCGCTAGCGCAGCAGCATCAAAATTTGATGGTGGTTGGTGATGACGCGCAAAGCATTTACTCGTGGCGCGGTGCGAATTACCGGAACATTCTCAGTTTTCCGGAGCGTTATCCGGGCGCGCGGACGTTTAAGATTGAGGTGAACTACCGGAGCGTGCCGGCGGTATTAGCACTGGCAAATGATGCCATCAAAGGAAATACGCAACAGTTCGCCAAAACTTTGCAGCCGGTTCGGAAAGGCGGCGCAAAGCCGTGGCTCGTTGCCTGTGCCGACGCTAACCAACAGGCGCAATTTGTTGCGCAGCGAGTTTTAGAACTTCGCGAGGACGGTTTGCCGCTGACGGACATCGCGGTGCTGTACCGGGCGCATTTTCATGCGATGGAAATCCAGATGGAATTGACCCGGCGCAATATTCCATTCGTCATCACCAGCGGGTTGCGATTTTTCGAGCAGGCGCATATCAAGGATGTCGCCTGTTTTCTTAAGTTGGCGACGAATGCCAATGACGAACTTTCATTCAAACGCATCATGCGATTATTGCCGGGGGTGGGTGGTGCGACGGCAAATAAATTGTGGCGAGAATTGCAGTCCGTTTTGAAGCCGGAGCTTGGTTCGCCCGGTGGTCGCGAGTTACCGGTCACACATCCCGCCGTGCCGAAAAAAGCGGCGGACGATTGGAAGCTCGTCGCGAATACGTTGAACCAACTCCGCGCGCTGCCGGTGCCGTTGCTGGCCGATGAGATGATTGAAATTGTTGGCGAAGGTTTTTACGAGGCTTACATGGAGGCGAAATATCCAAACGCCCGCGCTCGACTGGAAGATTTACACCAGCTGGCGTCATTCGGTACGCAATTCAAAGCCGTCGAGGATTTTCTCAGCCAGCTCGCGTTGCTCACGAATCTCGAAGCCGATGACGCCTCGCTGATTACCAGTGGCGAACAGGAATATCTCCGCCTCAGCACCGTGCATCAGGCGAAAGGGCAGGAGTGGAAAGCGGTTTTTGTCACCGGTCTGTGCGACGGGATGTTTCCGCTCTCCCGGTCGCTCGACAATCTGGAAGGCGAAGAAGAAGAACGCCGGCTGTTCTACGTCGCCGTCACGCGAGCGAAGGATGAACTTTTCCTGACGTATCCGTTGTTCCGCGCCACCGGTGGCGATACCGGCGGATTTCAACGTCCCTCGCGATTCGTCGGCGAAATTCCCAAAACGCATTATCAAGAACTCGCGCTCCGGCATCAAAGTGCCGGTTGGTAGTCAGTCAAATAGGAAAATCTTATGTCATTTGAAAATGGTTCGATTAGTTGCCGGATATTTCATGTACCGCACCGCTTGCCGAAAGATGTCGTGGCGCAATTTGCGCTGCGGGCTGCGCCACCTTTGAAAAGTATGGGACCGGAGCCGGTGCATGGTTGGGTCGGTGGTCGCCATCTGCTCGACATTCCGATTACCGACGAGAATGCGTTCTTCGGTGGTTATCTGCGACTGGTGATGCTGAAGGCGGAGCGTAAGGTGCCGGCGTCGCTGGTGCGCGCCGAGTGCATGCTGGAAGAATTTGCCCACATGCGCACCGAACGGAAGCCGTTTGTGGACCGAAAAACGCGCAGCGACATTCGGAAACAAGTCATGGCGCGCTTGCTGCCGACGATGCCGCCCACTCTCAAAGGGATTCCGTTCGTGTACGACGAACGCGCGAGCGTACTCTATGCCGGTGCGACTTCGGAGAATCAGACCGATGCGTTCCGAGTGAGTTTCCGTAACGCCGCCGGGTGCGATCCGATTCCGCTCACGGTCGTGACGAGTGCGGTTCAGTTAGGAACCAGCGTGTCCGATTGGGGAAAAACGAGCTTCTCACCGGAGGTGCCGGATTCCGCCATGGACGAAACGCCGGGGCTGGATTTTCTGACGTGGCTGTGGTTCGCCTCGGAAGCGCGCGGCGGATTGTTCGACACCAAGAAACAGGGTCGCGTCGCAGTCGCACTGGAAGGGCCGCTGCTGTTTACGCGCACCGGCGAAGGTGCCCACGAAATGGCGTTGCGGCATGGGCTGCCCACGATTAGCGCCGAGGCAAAAACCGCATTACTCAGCGGCAAGAAACTCGAACGCGCCAAGCTGATTCTCGCGCTGAGTGGCGAGGAGACTTGGTCGTGCGCTTTTGATACGGATGCCTTTGTCTTCCGGAGCTTGAAGCTGCCGGAGTCAAAGGAAATTCTCGACGCCGCCTCGACCTTTCAAGATCGCCTTCAAAAGCTCGATCTTTTCCGTGAGTTACTTTTGGAGTTAGTCGCGCAATTCATCGCCGAACGTGGTGATCCGCGCCGGTGGGCGACCACGCAAAAAGAAATTCACCGGTGGGTGACCGACCGCACGTCGAAACGCTAACTCCCAGTCGTCCAGAAAACTGGAATTGTCGCTTGCCTATTGCCTTGTTACACTCCGCGAAAGATTTTCATGACGATACTTGACCAACACTTTCAAGATTTCGCGGACTTTGCTGCCACGCTCCGAGGTGACGAGAAAGGCGAGGCGCAACCGTTTCTGCTGAATCTCTTCAAAGCGTTTGGCCACGACGGAAAGTTACCGGCGGGTGCGCACTTTGAATACCGCGTGAAATTCCCGGACGGTCACACCAAGTATGCCGACTTCGCTTGGCCGGGCTGCACCGTGATTGAGATGAAATCGCGCGGCGAAAACCTCACCAAACATTACGGCCAAGCCAAAGATTACTGGTGGAATCTTTATCCGAACCGACCCCGGTACGTGGTGCTCTGCAATTTCGACGAGTTTCGCATCTACGATTTTGAGACGCAGCCGGACACGCCGAAAGACATTGTGCTGACCAAGGACTTGCCGGAACGCTGGGGGCCACTCGCGTTTCTCTACGGCGACCACCGCACGCCGGTCTTCGGCAACGACCATGAAGCTGTCACTCGCACCGCCGCCGCCAAGTTCGCCAAGCTCTACCGGGGTTTGATTAAACGCGGCACCGCCCCGGCGCTCGCCCAGCATTTCATTCTCCAAATGCTCGTCGCGTTGTTCGCGGAAGACATCGGACTACTGCCGAAATACTTTGTCACCCAACTTCTTGAAGATTGCGGCTCACCGGCGGAATCCTACGACTTGCTAGGCGATCTCTTCACCGCCATGAACACCAATCCGCCGGTCGCCGGCGGTCGGTTCAAAGGCGTGCGCTATTTCAATGGCGGCCTCTTCGCGCAACCGGCTCGCGTGGAACTCACCGACCTCGAAATCGTCGCGCTCCGCGAAATCGCCAAGGACGATTGGTCGAAAGTACAACCGGAAATCTTCGGCACACTTTTCGAGCAAAGCGCCGGCGAAGAACGCCGGGCGTTTGGCCAGCATTTCACCAGTCCGGCTGACATCCTGAAAATCGTCAAGCCGACCATCGTTGAGCCGTGGACGGAACAGATTGAATCCGCCAAGACGCTCAAACGGCTCGGCGAACTCCGGGAACGCCTGCACAATTTCCGCGTGCTCGATCCCGCTTGCGGCTCCGGCAACTTCCTCTACATCGCCTACCGGGAACTGAAACGCCTCGAAGCTCGCATCGTCGAGCGCATCAACACCGAGTTCCCCAGCCGTGCCGAGCCGGACCAGCGCCAACTCAGTTTCCTCAGCGCCCAAAACTTCTTCGGTTACGACATCAACCCGCTTGCCGTCGATCTCGCCAAAGTCACCATGATGATCGGGCGCAAACTCGCCATCGAAGAACTCCACATCAGCGAACGCGATCTCCCGCTCGACAATCTCGACCGGAACTTCGTCGCCTGCGACGCGCTCTTTACCGACTGGCCGAAAACCGACGTCATCATCGGCAACCCGCCGTTCATCGGCGCGAAGCTGCTCAAACCGCAACGCGGCCCCGACTACGTCAACGCCGTCCGCGAAAAATATCCCGACGTGCCCGGCATGGCCGACTACTGCGTCTATTGGTTCCGCAAAGCGCACGACCACTTACCGGCCTGCACGGCAGCCGATCCCGTCGCGGGCCGCGCCGGGCTGGTCGGCACGCAGAACATCCGCAACAACCAATCCCGCGTCGGCGGCCTCGACCACATCGTCCAGACCGGCACCATCCTCGAAGCCGTGGACAACCAACCGTGGTCCGGCGAAGCCAACGTCCACGTCTCCATCGCCAACTGGGCCAAGACCCAAGACCCCGCACTCCTGCCGAAATCCCGCCGCCTCTGGTTCAAAGTGCCCAGCACCGGCAAACGCACGAAAGGCGTCCGCGCCGACAAGACCTACGAACTCGATTGCCGCGAGTGCCCGCAGATTAACTCCGCGCTGTCCGATGAAACCGACGTTGCCGGCGCGAAAGATTTGCGCTGCAATCTCGAACCGCCTCGTTCCTTCAACGGCCAGATGCTCGGTCATGAATCGTTCCTTTTGACCGACGAGCAGCGAAAGAAGATTGTCGCCCGCGACTCAAAATCTGCCGAAATCATCTTCCCCTATCTGAACGGCGAGGAGATGCTTACCGGCGGAAAACCCGACCGGTTCGTTTTGGACTTCGGCACGCGCAATCAACTGGAGGCGGCGGCGTATGCCAGCGCCTTCGAGTGGGTGAAGACGCACGTGCTTCCTGACCGGGAACGCAAAGCCAAAGAGGGCATGGACGAGGACGGCAAGATGCGGTCACACCACAAAGGGTTTCTTGCCCGGTGGTGGCTGCTTTCCTTCGGGCGTCCCGAACTCATTTCGCTGATTGCGAAGTTGCCTCGCTACTTGGTGATTTCACTCGTCAGCAAGCGTCCGATCTTCGTATTCGTGAGTTCGGAAATTCGTCCGAGCAATCTTTTGCAGGCGTTCGTTCTCGCCGACGATTACAGTTTCGGTGTGCTGTCATCCAACGCACACTGGCAGTGGTTTCAGAACAAATCATCGAAGCTGAAAAGCGATTACCGGTTTGGCGAATCCGTTTTCGACACGTTCCCGTGGCCGCAGACGCCGACGGCGAAACAGATTGAAGCGGTGGCGGCGGCCGGTCGGGACGTGCGGCGGGTGCGGGCGGAGGCGTTGACGAAGATCAAAGGCGGCCTGCGGGCCGTCTATCGGACGCTGGAGTTGCCGGGCGCGAACCCGTTGAAGGACGCCCACGCCGCGCTCGACGCCGCCGTGCTGGCCGCCTACGGTTTCGACGCGAAGAAGGATTTGTTGGCCCAACTGCTGGCGTTGAACCTCGAAGTCGCCGCCAAGATCGAAGCTAAACAGCCCGTCACCGCCCCCGGCATTCCCGCCGGTTACGCCGCACCGGAGAAATTAGTCACCGGCGATTGCATCCAGCCGCTCGTCGCTTGACATTTTTCACGTTGCCGTGTGAACTGTGAAAACATCGTGAACGCCATCGACATTCAAAAGTCGCAACGCGAGAAGCAATTCGTCGCCGCCAGTTCCGTGGCAGCGGCGGTGTTGCTCACCGGGATGAAAATCGTGGTTGGTTATTTCACCGGTAGTCTTGGCATTATTGCGGAAGCGGCGCACTCGGGATTGGATTTAATTGCGGCGATTATTACGTTGCTGGCGGTTCGGGTGAGCGACCGCGCGCCGGACGCCGCGCACCACTACGGCCACGGCAAGATTGAAAATCTCAGCGCGTTGGCGGAGACGTTTTTGCTGTTCATCACTTGCGGTTGGATTATCTACGAAGCCGGTGAGCGGCTATTCTTTCATCCCCGGTCCATTGATCCAAGCCTCTGGGCGTTTGCGACGATGGGGATTTCGGTGGTGGTGGATTTTTCCCGGTCGCGGGCGTTGTCGCGGGTGGCGAAGAAATATCATAGTCAGGCACTCGAAGCCGATGCGCTGCATTTTCAGACGGACATTTGGAGTTCGCTGGTGGTGATTGTCGGTCTCGCGCTGGTGTTCGCTGGTAATCATTCGGCATACAAAGCGTGGTTTATCCGGGCGGATGCCATCGCGGCGCTGGCGGTGGCGGTGATTGTCATTTGGGTGAGTTGGAAACTTGGCCGGCGCACGGTGGACGCTTTGCTAGATGCTGCGCCGGAAGGAATCACCGAACGGATTATTGCGACGGCTGAACAAATTCCCGGTGTTTGCCGGGTGCTGCGTACTCGCGTTCGCGGTTCCGGTGCGCATCTTTTCATCGAACTTCGCGTCGCCGTGCCACGGCATTACTCGCTCCAAAATAGTCATCAGGTGACTGGTCGTGTCGAGCACGCCATTCGCATCGTTGCGCCCGGCGCCGATCTCGTGGTGGACACGATGCCGTCCGCTGAAAATGAAAATGTCCTCGAACGGATTCGTGCGGTTGCTGATTACGGCCATTTTGCCATCCATCACATCACGACGCACCACACGCAACGTGGTTTGTACATTGATCTCGATTTGGAAGTTGAGCCATCTTTGAGCTTTGAGCAGGCGCACGCGCAATCGAGCGAACTAGAGAAGGAGTTGATCGCCGAGTTTGGCACGCTTGCCGACATCAATGTTCACATCGAACCGCGTGACAAAGAAACGCTCGCCGCTGTGGAGTTACCGGTGGAACACGCGCGTCAATACACAGAGCGCCTGACAGAAATTCTGCGCGAATTTCCGGCTGTCCATGATTGCCAAGATGTTCGCGTTCAGCGAATGCGCTGCGGGATTTACCTCTCATTTCATGCGCTGATGAACGCCGACCAGACTGTCACCGCGGTTCATCAAATCGCCGAAGACTTAGAAAGTCGCCTCCGGCACGAATTACCCGATCTCTGCCGGGTCGTGATTCACACGGAACCATTCAAAACTGACGCTGTTTGAGTTTGTGATTTTTTCCTCGCAAGGCAGCGCGGGCTTTTCTATCTTCATACCGGTATGAGAATCTTGTCAGGAATTCAACCGAGCGGGAAACTGCATATCGGTAATTATTTTGGAATGATGCGACCGGCGCTGGAATTGGCGCAAACGGGCGAGGCGTTTTATTTCATTGCCGATTACCATTCGCTGACGTCGGTGGCGAATCCGGTGGAATTACGGCAAAACGTTCTCGATGTTGCGCTGGATTTCTTGGCGTGCGGATTGGACCCGGCGAAAACAGTTTTCTACCGGCAATCCGACGTACCGCAGGTGACGGAGTTGACTTGGATTTTGGCGAATGTCACGCCGTTGCCGATGCTGGAGAACGCGCATAGCTACAAGGACAAGATCGCGCAAGGTCTGAAACCGAACGCCGGACTGTTCACGTATCCGATTTTAATGGCCGCCGATATTTTAATCGTGCAAGGCGAACGGGTGCCGGTTGGCAAAGATCAGAAGCAACACATCGAAATGACGCGCGATATTGCCGGTGTGTTTAACCGTCAATTCGGCGAAGTCTTTGTGATTCCGGAGCCGGCTATTAAGGCGGAGGTGGCGACGTTACCGGGAGCGGACGGACGTAAAATGTCTAAGAGCTACGGGAATACGATTGAGATTTTTGGCGACGAAAAGGCGACGAAGAAAAAAGTCATGGGGATTGTGACCGATTCGCAACCGGTCGAAGCGCCGAAGACGAATTTGGAGCAAAATATTCCATTGCAACTGCTGAAGGTCGTTGCGCCGGAGCGCGCGAAGGAAGTGGAAACGAAATTGATTGCCGGTGGCTACGGCTACGGCGAAGCGAAGAAAGAATTGCTGGCGGTGTTGCTGGATTTTTTTGTGCCGATGCGCCAGAAGCGTGCGGAGTTAGCGAAGAATCTGGACTACGTCAACGATGTGCTCCGGCAGGGCGCAGCCCGCGCCAATGCGGTGGCCGATGTGACGATGGAGAAAGTTCGTGCAGCGACCGGATTACGCTGATTACTGGATTCGTAGAACGATTTCGCGTCCGGCGAACTGAAGTTTGACCAGTTTTCTTTCGATGGAAATCACTTTTGCGCCGTCAATATCTTCGCCTTCTTTGACGGAAATATCGTTAATCATCGCTTCGCGCGACCGGCTGTCCATGAGGATTCCTTGGAGCGTCAGTTTCGGCGGCTCAACCGGTGGTGCGATAGGTTTAACTTCCTGAACGACCGGTGCGACGACTGGTTCGACTGGTTTCTGAACTGCAACCGGCACCGGTGCATCGACTGGCTTGGTAATTGGAGTTCGCGGTGGTTTTTGTAGTAGTAAAACAAAAGCGAGAACGGCGATAGCTAGACTGCCGGTAACGATTAGTTTCGTTTTGGAATTTTTTGTCGGCGACGGCATCGGCGGCTTCGGTTGAGTTTCTTGCGCCAATTTAAGCGCGTCGCTGATTAAGCTCATGCCGGTGCTCCTTGCAGTTCATCAATCGCGAGCTTGACGAGATTCGCGGTCAGCCGGTCGGTCCGACGCACGAAGCCGGCGAGTAATGTTTTGTCGCAGACGGCATTGATGACGCGCGGAATGCCACCGGCGTATTGGTGTACCAGCGTGACCGCGCTGTCGTCAAAACTCGGTCGCCCATTTGCGCCAGCGTGGGTCAGGCGATGGATGATGTAGTCGCGAGTTTCAGAAAGGTCGAGTGATTGAAGGTGATAGCGAACGGTGATGCGTTGCCGGAGCTGGCGGAGTTCTGGCTGGGCGAGTTTGGCGCGGAGTTCCGGCTGGCCCATGAGAATGATTTGCATCAGTTTGCGGCTGTTAGTTTCGAGATTGGAGAGCAACCGGACTTGTTCCAAAAGTTTGTCGGTTAAATCTTGTGCCTCGTCGATGATGACGACGACATCGTTATTTTGTTTTGCTTGGTCGAGGACGAACGCATTTAGTCCTTCCAAACACGAGAGCCGGTCAAAATTGCGGACGCCAACTTTTAATTCGGTTACGATGCAGCGCAATAATTGGTTCATCGTGAGGCATGGATTGATAATGAGCGCTGTTTTGTAATTCGGCCCAAGCAATTCCAGAAACCGGCGGCAGATTGTTGTCTTGCCGGCGCCCACTTCGCCGGTCAATTCGATGAAACCTTTTCGCTCGCGGATTCCAAAGAGAAGGTGGTTGAGAGCTTCCTGGTGTTTTTCGCTCAGAAACAAAAAACGCGGATCAGGGGTGATGTTAAACGGCAATTCGCGCAGTCCAAAATACTCCAAGTACATGCGTCAATCTCCGTTGTGGGTTGCCGGCATCATTTCGATGGTTACTGTATTGCGCCCGCCGGTGGTCAGTCAATAGCCGAAACACCTATTGCCGAGGCGCGGCGGCTTGTGATAGGTAATGGACAGCGTGGAAGCCGACTACAAAGTCAAACTGGAGGTTTTTGAGGGGCCGCTCGATTTGTTGCTCTACCTGATTAAAAAGGAAGAAGTCGACATCTACGACATCCCCATCGAGCGAATTACCAACCAGTATATGGAGTATCTCTCGTTGATGAAACTTCTCAACTTGGAGGTAGCGGGCGAATTTCTCGTGATGGCGGCGACGTTGATGTACATCAAAAGCCGAATGCTCTTACCGGCGGACCAACAAGTGACCGATGCCGAAGGCGAAGAAGGCGAAGACCCACGCTGGGAATTAATCCGGCAGCTAGTTGAATATAAAAAATTCAAAGACGCCGCACTCCAGCTGGGCCGGCGCGAAGAAGAGCAATCGCATCTTTTCCCTCGGCAGGTCGGCGATCTCGGCTTTGAATCTCAACCGGATCAACCGCTGGCCGAAGTCGGGATTTTCGACTTAATTAATGCCTTCAATCAGGTTTTGAAAAAAGCCAGCGAACGCGAGGACTTCCGGGAGATTTTCGAAGAACGCTTTACCGTGAGCGACAAAATTGAGGAAATTTTGTATACTTTGCGCGACCGATTGGAAATGGTGTTTTCGGAACTATTTGCAAATGCCGGTTCGCGAGCCGAAGTAGTCGTAACGTTTTTGGCGTTGCTGGAATTGATTCGCCTCAAACGGCTTCGCGTCCAGCAAGTCGAGGCGTTTGGAGAAATTAACGTAACCAAAGTGGTATGACAATCGAACTTAAACAAATTATCGAAGCGTTGCTGTTCTCAGCTGAGCGGCCGCTATCTCTCAAGGAAATCCGTCAAATTATCGCCGAAGCGACGGACGAGGAAAATCCCGGCAGCATCGAAGGTTTCCGGAATGTTCGCGAAGCGCAAATTGCCGTCGTGCTGGAAGAAATTAAAGTTGAATTTGATACTCAGCTACGTTCGTTTCAACTCGTTGAGATTGCCGGTGGTTGGCGATTGATGAGTCGCCCGGAATATGCGCCGTGGCTCAAAAAACTACTTGATGAAGCCCGTCCGCATCGGCTGTCACAACCGGCACTCGAAACACTTTCCATCGTCGCACTCCGGCAACCAATTTCACGCGCTGACGTTGCCGGGATTCGCGGCGTCGAAGTAGATGGCGTCATCCGCTCGTTGCTAGAACGCGATTTGATTACGATTACCGGTCGGAGTGATGCTCCCGGTAAACCATTACTTTACGGCACGACTCAGCGCTTCCTTGAACATTTCGGCCTACGTAATCTGGATGATATGCCCAAGGCGACAGAACTTCGTGCGCAAGCTGCCGCTTTGAAAACGGCCGAAGCCAAAGCCACAACCCCGGTATCTGAAAATGAAGGACAAGCTCCAACAACTCCGCAGCCGAATTGACGAAATCGATCGCCGCTTAGTTCGTTTGCTGAACGACCGCACAAAATATGTGCTTGGAATCGGCAAGATCAAGCAGGCGACCGGTGGTGAAATTTATGCGCCCGACCGGGAGGAATCGGTTTTTCGTCGCGTCATCGGGCAAAACGATGGTCCATTGACGAACGATTCCCTCCGCGCGATTTACCGGGAGATTATGTCGAGCGCACTGGCATTGGAGAAGCCGTTAATCATCGCGTTCCTTGGTCCTGAAGCGACGTATTCACATATTGCTTCAGTGCGAAAATTTGGGGCAAGCGTCCGGTATGAGCCAATGCCGAGTATCGCCGATGTATTTACTGATGTGGCCAAAGGCCGGGCGGATTACGGTGTGGTGCCGATTGAAAATTCCACCGAAGGCGCAGTTACGCACACCTACGACATGTTCGTCGATAGCGAACTCAAAATCTGCGCGCAGATTCTTTTACCGATTCGGCATAGTTTGATGGCGGCTTGCCGTCGCAATGAAATCAAGAAGCTATATTCCATTTCACAAGTATTCGCGCAGTGCCGGCAATGGTTGCAAGTCAACATGCCGCAGGTTGAGTTGGTGGAAGTTTCTAGTAGCACTCGCGCCGCTGAGATTGCCAAACAAGAACCGCACACCGGTGCCCTTGCAGGCGCATTGGCGGCGGAGAAATACGGCCTGACGATTCACGACGAAAACATTCAAGACTCCAGTGAAAATGTGACGCGATTTCTCGTTATCGGACGCAAATATCCGGCGCGCACCGGTAACGACAAAACCTCAATCATGTTTGCCTCACAAGACCGGGTTGGTGCGCTGCATGATTCGCTGGAGGCATTTAAGAAACACAAAATCAATCTCACCAAAATTGAGTCTCGACCGAGTAAGAAAAAAGCGTGGGAGTATTATTTCTTCGCAGATTTCACCGGTCACTGCGATGATCCGCGTGTGAAAAAGGCGTTGGCGGAACTCGCCAAGCACACGATGTTTGTCAAGATTCTCGGCAGCTATCCGAATGTCACCGGTTAATCGGTTACACCACACCCTGATCGAGCATCGCTTCTGCAACTTTGCGGAAGCCGGCCACATTTGCACCGTTGACGTAGTTGGTAAAACCATCGGCTTCACCAAAACGAACGCATTGGTTATGAATCGCCTTCATAATCTCAGCGAGGCGTTTGTCCACTTCTTCGGTCGTCCATTGCAAGCGCAGGCTGTTTTGCGACATTTCTAATCCACTGACGCTGACGCCACCGGCATTTGCGGCTTTGCCGGGACCGTAAAGAATTTTACGACCAAGAAAAACCTCAACCGCCTCCGGTGTGCTCGGCATGTTGGCACCTTCCGCCACGCAGATACAACCGTTCTGCACTAAAGTTTTCGCATCTTGTTCCGAGATTTCATTTTGAGTGGCGCAGGGGAGGGCGACATCGCACTTAATTCCCCACGGATGCTGCTTCTCTAAATATTGGCACCGGTGCTGTTGAGCGTATTCTTTGATGCGACCGCGGCGAACATTTTTTAGCTCTTTGATGTATGCCAATTTCTCGCCATTAAATCCGGCCGGGTCATAGATTGCGCCATCGGAATCCGACATCGTCACGACTTTCGCGCCGCGCAAAAATGCTTTTTCGGCAGCGAATTGCGCCACGTTACCGGAACCCGAAATCACCACCGTTTTATCTGTCAGCGACAAGTTTCGGGTGTGGAGCATTTCTTCGGTGAAATAAATTAATCCGTAGCCGGTGGCTTCTTCACGGATGCGGCTGCCGCTCCAGTTTAATCGCTTGCCGGTCAACACACCGGTAAACTCATTGCGAATCTTTTTGTATTGTCCGAATAAATAACCAATCTCGCGTCCGCCGACGCCGATGTCGCCCGCCGGTACGTCGGTGTTTGGGCCGATATGCCGGTAGAGTTCATTCATGAACGCTTGGCAGAAGGCCATGACTTCTTCATCGGTTTTACCTTTCGGATCGAAATCGGAACCGCCTTTACCGCCCCCCATCGGCAAAGTGGTCAGCGCATTCTTGAAGACTTGTTCAAATGCCAAAAACTTCAGCGTGCCGAGTGTAACCGACGGATGAAAACGCAATCCGCCTTTGTACGGCCCGATGGCGCTATTCATCTGCACCCGGTAGCCACGATTGATTTGCACTTCGCCGTGTCGGTTGAGCCATGTCACGCGAAACATAATGGTGCGCTCCGGTTCAGTCGCTCGTTCTAAAATCTTTGCCTTCCGGTATTGCGGATTCTTTTCGATAAACGGCCAGACAGACTTGGCGACTTCTGTGACCGCTTGATGAAATTCAGTTTCAGCGGGATACCGGTGCCGAAGTTGTTCTAAAAATTCGACGAGTTCATTATTCATGCGATCCTCATTGCGATTTGATTTCCCAATTTCAGCAGTTCTTTCACTTTAGCGGCCGACGCGGCTTCGCTGTAAATTCGCGTAATCGGTTCCGTACCGGAGGTTCGGAACATCAACCACGAATCGTCATTGGCGATGTATTTCACGCCGTCATAAGTTTTCACTTCCCGGAGCGGGGAACCGGCGAGTGTTGCCGGTGGATTCTTCGCGAGATGTTCTAGAAGTAAATGGCGTTTCTCCAGTGGGAAATGCATATCAATCCGGTCATACGCGCTCCGGCCGAATTCCTTTTGCAGTTCGCTCACCAGTTGCGAAAACTTCTTACCGGTGACCGCCAGCAGTTCGAGCAACATCAGATTCGCGAGCATTCCGTCGCGTTCGGGAATGTGGCCGTGGAAACCCAAGCCGCCACTTTCTTCGCCGCCCATCAACACATCATTCTCGCGCATCTGCTGACAAATCCATTTGAAACCCACCGGTACCTCGACACACTTCAATCCGAATGCTTGGCAAATCCGCTCAATCAACACCGTGCAGTTACCGGACTTCACCACGATGCCTTGCCGTTCCTGCCGGTTGCGTAAGACGTGCAAGAGCAGCACCGCGAACACGAGTTGAATCGAGACATACCGGCCCCGGTCATCCACCACGCCCAAACGATCTGCATCGCCATCCGTCGCCAAACCGATGTGTGCACGGTTCGCTTTCACCGCTTTCATCAACGCGCCGAGATTCTTCGCTGTCGGTTCTGGATTTATGCCGCCGAATAAAACATCTCGCTCTGCGCGAATCGTGGTGCCGCCGACGAGTTCTTCCAATACCCGGCCACCGCAGCCGTGCATGGAATCGAAAACCGCCCGGAGCTTAGCGCGTTTGATGGCCTTGATGTCTACCATCTTCTTGATGAATGCGACGTGCGCGAGACGCGGATCATAAATTTTTACCGCATTCGTAAATTTCACTGACCGCACCGGTGATGCATCGAGTTTGCCTTCGATGGCGGTGCAGATTTCAGGCGTGGCGGAACCGGCAAAGTCGGCTTTGATTTTATAGCCGTTAAACTCCGGTGGATTATGGCTCGCCGTAATCATCACCGCGCCGCAGAGTTTTTTGTCGCGCACCGCAAACGAGATGGCCGGTGTCGGCACCGCCTCCGGCGCGCACAATGTCTCAAATCCGTTCGCTGCCAACACTTCACAGACCAGTCGGGCGAATGTCTCCGAGTGAAACCGGTTATCATAGCCAACGATGGTTTTCTTCGGCAATGGCTGCGAGTTCCAATAATCCGCCGTCGCCTGCGCCACGCGCCGGACGTTGGCGAAAGTGAAATCATCGGCAATCACGCCGCGCCAGCCATCGGTGCCAAATTTAATTTTATCGTTCGACATAAGTTCGTAATTC
>CAINDI010000159.1 GCA_903847335.1 uncultured Verrucomicrobiota bacterium
GCGGCAACCTGACCGGGGGCGACCGGCGCGTCGAGGTAGCCGTAGGTAAGGCAGGAACCGAGTTGCGGTAATAATTTTCGACTCACCGGACCAAGCGCGCCCATGCCGAGCAGACAAACCGACGCGGAACATTGTTCGGTGAACAATTCGCGCAACGCCGCGAGATCGGCTTCGGTCTGCGTCAACGTGGCAATTTTCACGACGGTGCCGTAGTTGGCCGCTTTACGAATGACTTGCCGGAGGTCAACCACCGGTGGCGTCCGCTCGAAATCGTGGTACGAAATAATCAGCGCCTTTTGGTGACTGGCGGCGAACGCGGAAACTTTTTCGAGGAGCGGACTGCGAAATTCTATATCAACGGCAGTCAGATTTTCTAATGCGGTTTCCAATACCGGTAAGCGTTCGGCGTCGGGTTGCGTCCATTTGCCGCCTTCGCTGGCGAGCCGGAGGGTGACAAGCACCGGCAAGCCTTGCGCTTCGATGGCTTTGGCTTGTTCGAGCCAGTGACCGGTGCCAATTAAATCAAGACGAAGTTCGACGATGTCGCAGTGACGTTCGGTACCGGCGGCAAGTTTTTCGAGTGCGCCGGCTTGCGAGACGGTGCCGACCACTTTCGGCGCGAGGCCGAGCGTGAGATTGCCGAAACGTGTTTGCGGTCGAAGCATGCCGGTATGTTAGCCCGGTTTCGGCGCGCAAGGAAAGTTTTTTTACTTACCGGGCCACCGGCACAGCGTGCCGGACGCGAATCATGATTTTCTTCTTACCAGTTTCTTCACCGGGCTCGCTAATGGCTTCGAGTTCGCGGTCGGTATAGAAATGTTTCTGAATCACCTGCCGGTCAAACGTGGCCAGCGGACCGAGACAGACGGCTTCGCCCCAGCGCCGGACTTTTTCGGCGGCGTCTTTCGCTTGCCGGAGAATTTCTTCGTTTTGTTGGTCCCGGTGATTTTCGCAGTCGATGGTGACGCGCGGCGCTTTGAGGTCGTGCCGTTGGAGAATGCGATTGACGAGAAATTGGAGTTGGTAAATCGTCTGACCGCGTTTGCCGATGAGCAGACCGGCGTCGGGCGTGGTGATGCGCAGAAACGGCGCGCCATCAATCACCGATTGTTCGACGGTGCCGGGAATGGCAAGCGTGGTGAGAATGGTTTCGACGACGGTTTTCGGGTCGAGTGGCGTTGCGACTGGAGAATCGGTATTCATTTGGACTTCACGACAACGGGCGCGAGTTGCTTTTGCTTCCGGAGGCTGAGCCATTGTTGAAGAATCGAGAGAAATTGTTGGAGCGTCCAGTACAAGGTCAAGCCGGACGCCGCTGTGTAGAAAAACATTAGCATGATGAGTGGCATAAACATCATCATTTTGGCCTGCTGCGGGTCGCCGGTCTGCGGCGTGAGTTTTTGCTGCCAAATCATCGAGCCAACCATCAACAGCGGCAACGGATTGATGGCGAACCCAGCAATCATCGCTACCGTGTCCGGCTGCGCGAGGTCTTTAATCCACATGAATGATTCGCCGCGCAAAGCGACATTGCCACCGAGCACTTTGTAGAACGCAATCAGCACCGGCATCTGCACCAACATCGGCAAGCAACCGGAGAACGGATTGATTTTGTGTTCTTTGTAGAGCCGCATCGTTTCTTGGTTGAGCCGTTGCGGATCGTCTTTGAATTTATCTTTGAGCTTCTGGACTTGCGGCTGGAATTTCTGCATCGCTTTCATCGACTCGATGCTCTTCGCCTGAATCGGCCAGAACACAACTTTCAGCGCGATGGTCACCAGAATAATCGCGACCGCATAATTTGGAATCAACGCGTGAAAGAAATTCAAACCGCGCAACAACAACCAGCCGAAGAAACCGGAATACGCGTCCATCCACGAACCGAAATCCATCGCCTCTTCCTGATTCTGGCCAAGCGCTTGCAACCGGTCATACTCCTTCGGCCCGACATAAAAACTAAATTCGCACGTCTGAC
>CAINDI010000160.1 GCA_903847335.1 uncultured Verrucomicrobiota bacterium
CCCTCGGCGAAATATCACGAAGCCGCCCGCGCCATCACCGTCGTCCGCAAACCGCTGCCGAAACGCACCGGCACGATTGCTGTTCTCTGCGCCGGCACCACCGACATTCCGGTGGCCGAAGAAGCCGTCGTCACCGCTGAAATTATGGGCAACTCCGTGAAACGGTACTACGACGTCGGCGTGGCTGGATTGCACCGGTTGCTCGCGGTGAACGAAGAATTGCTCGCCGCCAACGTCCTCATCGTCATCGCCGGTATGGAAGGCGCGTTGCCGAGTGTCGTTGGCGGACTCGTGGACAAGCCGGTGATTGCTGTGCCCACGAGCGTCGGTTACGGCGCAAGCTTCGGCGGCATCGCCGCACTGTTGGCGATGCTCAACTCCTGCGCCAGCGGCGTCACCGTCGTCAACATCAACAACGGTTTCGGCGCCGGCTACGCTGCCAGCCTTATCAACCAGTTGGCGTCACACGGTTGTCTTAATAACAGATGACGAAAAACAGTTCTAAAACGAAGAACACGGAAATGGAGGCGGTCCGAATCTGCGCAGAACGATTTCGTGCGGCTCTGGAAAGATGCGACCGAAATTTACTGCCAATCGCTCTTCAAGATTTTCCGAATGGATCGTGCGGTGATGCAGCCTTGCTTCTGGCGAAGTATTTGCAGAAGTCAGGGCTGGGGCGTTTTGATTATGTTTGTGGCACACTTTATAAAGACGGTGAGCTTGGTTTCCAATCACATGCTTGGCTCCAAAGAGAAGATGTTATTGTCGATATTACCGCAGACCAGTTTGACGAAGTACAAGAGCCTGTTCTGATAACCAGAGACCATTCTTGGCATAAACACTTTGAAGAGAAATCTAGACACGTTGCTGATTACGAGAACTATGATCCGGAAGCTAGAGCTAGCTTTTCGGCTGCATATGAGAATGTGGTTGCCTGTGTTCACGATAATTAGCTATCAGCGGTGATTGACCGAATGTGCCGGCGTCGCTAAAGTGCCGGGCGGCATGACTGGCTGGGAAGTATTTCTGCAACAGCTCATCATCGGGCTGTCCAACGGCATGATCATCGCGCTGATCGCGTTGGGCTACACGATGGTGTACGGCATTATCGAGTTGATCAACTTCGCGCACGGCGATTTGTTCATGCTCGGCTGCTTTGCCGCGCTGACGGTGGTGAGTCTCACCGGTGATTTACCGGTCTGGCTCGTGCTGCTACTCCTGCTCGTCCTCACGCCGGTCTTCTGCGGCGGCTTGAACTGGCTCGTCGACCGGCTCGCGTACCGGCACCTGCGCGATGCCACCAAGCTCGCGCCGTTGGTGTCGGCCATTGGCGTGTCGTTTGTATTTTTGAATCTCGGTCTATTCTGGGGTGGGTTGCCATTGAAAGTGTTCGGTTTCGGAAAAGCCGCCGCCGCACCGAAAGATTTTCCGACATTGGTTTCTAACGCCAATCTGCTAGGAAATTCCAACGTGGAGTTCACCACAAAAGATTTGCTTGTGCTGGTGATCACGGTGCCGTTGATGGTTGGGTTGACGCTCTTTGTCAAACAGACGCGCGCCGGTAAGGCGATGCGCGCTGTGGCGCAAGACCGGCTGGCGGCGCAGTTGATGGGCATTGACGCAAACCGGGTGATCGGCCAGACATTTCTCCTTGGTGGCGGGCTGGCCGGTGTGGCGAGTGTGGTGGCGGCGCTTTACAACAATACGATTTATTTCCAAATGGGTTACCGGGCCGGCATGGATGCGTTCACGGCGGCAGTGCTCGGCGGCATCGGTAGTTTGCCGGGCGCGGTGCTGGGCGGTTTGTGCATCGGCTTGGCGCGCGCGTTGTCCGATCAATACATTGCGACGCGGTGGACGAATGTAATGGTGTTCGCGATTTTGATTTTAGTGTTGGTCTTCCGGCCTAGCGGTTTGCTCGGCGCTAAACACCGGGAGAAAGTATGAAGCTCCGGTTCCATTGGGCGTTTCTACTCGTCGCGGCGCTGGTGCCGGTGGTCGGACTTTTTGTACCGGCGGCGCGGAGCCTTGGCGAATTACTGCGTCCGATTTTCATCATGGCGATTCTCGCGCTCGGTTTGAATATCCTGACCGGCTTCACCGGTATCTTGAATCTCGGTGTCGCGGCGTTCATGGCGCTCGGCGCGTATGCCTATGCGATTTTGACCTGCGACATTTATCCATTTCAATTCGGTTTCTGGCCGGCGGTGATGCTGACGGTGTTGGTTGGACTGCTTGCCGGTTTGATGCTCGGCTTGCCGACGATTCGGCTCCGCGGCGATTACCTCGCCATCGTCACGCTCGGCTTCGGCGAGATTGTGCAGGACTCGCTCAAGAACATGGACGTGATCACCAAAGGAACACAAGGCATCAATCCGCTGCCGGGGCCGACGTTTGCCGGCTATATGTTCCGGAGCGAAACGTACGCGCCGTGGTATTACCTCTTTCTCGGTTTCCTCGCGCTCGTCGTTTTGCTCAATCGAAATCTTCAGCGCTCCCGAGTCGGTCGAGCGTGGATTGCGATTCGCGAAGACGAACTCGCCGCGTCCTGCATGGGCGTCAATCCGATGAAGATGAAACTGCTCGCGTTCTCGCTCGGTGCAGCGCAATGCAGTCTAGCCGGCGCGTTGTGGGCAAGTTTTCTTGGCTCCAGCGGCGAACCCGGTAACTATGATTTCCAAGTTTCGATTATCGCGCTTTGCATTGTGATCGTCGGTGGTATGGGCAACATCGCCGGCGTATTACTCGGCGCGCTGGTGGTTGTCGGCTGTAATTCGCTCGTGCTCGAAACCTTTACCAATTTCCTGAAAGCCCACGAACTTATCAGCAGCACGAATGTTTACACCGCGCCCGGTAACTGGAAATATATGCTCTTTGGTCTTGCGCTGATTCTGATGATGCGCTTCAAGCCCGAAGGCTTGCTGCCGTCCCGGCAAGTCAAAGCGGAATTACATCCTCATGAGCCTCCTCCAAGTTGACAAACTGACGATGCGCTTCGGCGGTCTCGTGGCGGTGGACGCGGTCACGTTAGAGATTCCGCCGGGCGAAATCGTTTCGCTCATCGGCCCGAACGGTGCCGGCAAGACCACCGTCTTTAACGCGATTACCGGTATCTACGAACCGTCGGCGGGCGGCGTCCGATTTGCCGGCCACGAAACGCGCAGCGAATTTTGTGGGAGCGTCGCAGTTCTTTTGCTGCTGACCGGTTTTCTGACCGCTGGCGCGCTAATCTTGCTCTGTAACATTGAATCGCTCTGGGAAGTCGTTATCACCGGCAACTACCAATACCGGCAAGTCTTTCAATGGAAACCGGCCAACATCGCTTTCACCACATACTTTTCCGAAAATTCTGGTACGCGGTTAATTTTACCAGCGGTGCTCGGATTGTTCCTCGGCTTGGCCGGCGCGTGGGCAGTTTGGCAACGTTCCCGGCGCGCACCGGAAGTCGCCGCTCATGCCGGTATCGCTCGAACTTTTCAAAATATCCGGCTGTTCAATCAGATGACCGTTCTTGATAACGTTCTGCTCGGCATGGACACGCGATTGCAAACGCGGTTCTGGCACGCCGCGCTCCGGTTGCCATTATTCTGGCGCGAACGCCGGGAAGCAACTAGCAAAGCCATCGAAATTCTCCGATTTGTTGACTTGGACCGTGAGGTTAATCAGCTGGCGGAAAACTTGTCATACGGCCACCAGCGCCGTCTGGAAATCGCCCGCGCGCTGGCGATGCAGCCGAAATTGATTTTGCTCGACGAGCCGGCCGCCGGCTTGAATCCAGCCGAAAGTCAGGCATTGATGGAACTCATCCGGCAAATCCGCGAGCGCGGCATCACGGTATTGTTGATCGAACACGACATGCAAGTGGTGATGGGAATTTCTGACCGGATCGCGGTGCTCGATTATGGCGAGAAAATCGCCGAGGGCACACCGGCGGAAGTCCGAGCAAATCCGGCGGTGATTGAAGCGTATTTAGGAAAATCTGATGCTAGCACTTGAGAATATTCACGCCGGTTACGGACCGATTGATGTGCTGAAAGGCATCACGCTACGTGTCAACGAAGGTGAAATCGTGACAGTGCTTGGCGCGAATGGTGCCGGCAAGTCTACGACGTTGATGACGATTGCTGGCGTGAATCCGTGCCGGCAAGGAATGATTACTTTCGCTGGCGAACCGATTGCAAACTTACCGGTGCACGAGATTGTGCGGTTGGGAATTTCGCAGGTACCGGAGGGGCGAAGAATTTTCCCGCGGCTGACGATTCGCGAAAATTTGGAGTTGGGCGCATTTCAACGGAACGACGACATTGCCGGTGATTTGGAGCGGGCGTTGGATTTGTTTCCGATTCTCCGGGAGCGCACCGGTCAACTCGGCGGCACGCTCAGCGGTGGCGAACAGCAGATGCTGGCGATTGCGCGGGCGTTGATGGCGCGGCCAAAATTACTATTACTCGACGAACCGTCGCTTGGGCTCGCACCGTTGATGGTGGTGAAGATTTTCGAAATCATCCGCGCAATCAATCAGCAAGGCACGACAATTTTACTCGTCGAACAAAACGCGAACATGGCCTTGCACATCGCCCAGCGCGGCTACGTTCTCGAAACCGGCCGAATCGTACTAGAAGATTCAGCGGCGAATTTGATAAATAACGAACAAGTGCGAAAAAGCTATCTGGGTGGATAGGTCAGGCAATTCTCGGTAGCTTTCCGGTTGACTGGTCGTAGACGCCGAATTCCTCTACAGCCTCGACCAGTGCCCGCAGGTTTTCGTCGGGTGTGTCACGGCCGCATTGATCACCGGTGCTGAGAATGAAGCGGCCACCTTCACCGGCATCGCGCATGGCTTGGATTGCCGCCTGTGTTACGTCAGCGGGTGTGCCGTTTAACATGACGTTGACGGTGTGGAGGTTGCCTTTCAATGTGAGCCGGTGGCCGTAGAGTCGTTTGAGTTCCGCAAGGTTGCAGTCGCCCATCGGCGGAATTTCTAATGGATCAATCACTGTGAGCGCAGTTTCTTCGGCCATGATTTTCACCAAGGCGGTTTCCGGTCCGCAGGAATGAATGTGAGTCATAAAGCCGTGCGCGTTGGCGAGTTCGATTGCCCGTTTGACGGCCGGCAAAGCGAGCTGCCGGAAAATTTCGACCGTTTGATAAACCAAGGTACCGGATCCGCCGACGCAAAGAAAATCAGGTCGGACATCCATTGCTAGAATTTTGGCGAACTTTTTTTCAACTACCGCAACTCGGTCGGCCGCTAATTCTTCATGCCGATCCGGATTGTCATAGTACCGGTAGATGTCTTCTTCATTACCGAGGGCAGCGGTGGTGGCAAGCCAGACGCCAACGAGTCCGTGGTCGCCCAATAAATTCTTCACGCGTTTGAGACCTTCCGGCCCGGTGTCGACTGGTTTGACACCTTCCAATGGCTGCCAATGGGTAGGCTCCGGTGGCAGTTGAACCTTGTGCGGTGGAACGCCCCAAGTCGGTGGATCGGCAACATAATAAACATCGACGGTCGGCGCCCAAATTCGTTTCCCGTTTTCCACATAGGAAGCTTGCGTGACACGGAACCGGTCGTCGCTATGGACGATAAAACGTTCCCATGGCGGTTCGTTGGCCGGGTGCATATTTGGAAATGAGAGCGGAAAATAACCATCCATCACGGCATCAATTCCGAAGTGTTTTGCGGCGGAGATGTAGGCTTCCCAGATGGGTGGGTCATTATAGAGGTATAAATCCCAAAACGGTTTACCGGTTAACCTGGCTGGAATCATATTTGAAAAATCTGGAGCCACCGGTACGCGATCGGGGATGCCACCCGACAGCACAGTTAATAAGCGTTCACGCGATGTCATCTTTAATGTCCTTTCTTACCATATTGTTCACGTTGCTTGGCTAATTGGTAATACATTTGGGTTGGGTCGCCATATTGATTGCCGGCCCGGTCACGACCACGTGCGAGATAAAGCTGGTGATACCGTGCCGCGTCTTCGCTAAGTTTTACGGAAGTCGGAATGTAGCGCATGGTATAACCGCAGCGCCGGATGTGGCTGACGTTTGGCGGGCTACCGTGAATCAGTCGACCATCATGGAGGCTGGCGTGATTAGGTTGGAGAATACATGGCACAGCTTGCGATTCATTGCGTTGTGTCGCGGTAACTTCGCTCGGAAAAACATTTTTCGTCGGGTCAACTGGGTCATAATCCGAAAAGCCCTTTTTCGGGCCTTCGTGAGTGCGCGGAATCACGTACATGCAACCATTAGCGGGTGTCGACGGATCAATTGCCAGCCAGAGCGTTACTACTTCCATCGGCGATAACATTGATTTCCAATAGGCGGAATCTTCGTGCCATGGAACACGTAAACCGTGGCCCTGTGGTTTGCAGATGAAGTGACTGGAGAATAACGCAATGTCCGGGCCAATAATTGGCTCGACTAAGTCCAGCACCTCATCTGCTAGCAACCATTCCATTAATTGCGGATTGGTGAAATGGGGCACATCCATTCCTTCCGGTCGTTGATCGGTCGGCCAAGCCGCTAATAGCGTCTCAAAATAGGTTTTCAACTTTTGAAATTTCTGCTCCGGAAACACTGGTGCCGCCGGTAGTAAATATCCCTCGCAGCGATAAGACGCCACCTGCTCAGTTGTGAGGCGTGGAACCATTTTCATTATGTCCACTGTACTAGACTCATCTGTTCCAGTCTTGCGACCGGTTGACATTCTGTTATCTTTTTTTGATATGCCGACGATTATTCAGTGGAAGAATATTTCCCCGAAAGATGCATTTCACATCGCGCGCCATTGGAAAACACCTGATGAACCAACTCGGATGCACGGTCACGATTTTGCAGAGGTGTTCTGGATTGATTCCGGTAGCGGACGACAGATTGGTTCCGGTGGTTCGCAACCTCTTCAAACCGGTGATCTTGTTTTTATTCGACCGGTGGATAGTCATGCGCTTGAATCCACACAAACCATGCAGTTCACGAACGTTGCTTTCCCGCGCGATACATACGATTGGTTGCGCCACCGGTATGCGACGCCGTGGACTGACACGCCGATTCCCGCCATGTTTCATCTTGAATCTGGACAACTCCACCGGTTAGCGCATACCGCCGAAGAACTTTTCAGCGCTCCGCGAACTCGGTTTTCCATCGAACGATTTTTGCTCAATCTATTTCATATGCTCGTTCGCCAGCCGTTTCCATTGGTACCGGCGGAAGCTCCGGACTGGTTCCGGCACGCGTGCATTGAGATTAATAAGCCGGAACACTTCCGGCGCGGTTCCGGCGCGTTTGTCAAATTGGCGGGTCGCGGTGCCGAGCATGTGGCCCGCGTCACTCGGGATATTCTCCACGAAAAACCATCGACAGTTATCACCCAACTCCGCATGCAGTACGCCGCTCGGCAATTGGCAATGACGGATGCCAAGATTATGGAGATTGCGCTTGATTGCGGTTTGACTAACCTGAGTCATTTCTATCGCCAATTTCGTCGCCAATTTCACATCACACCGCAGGCCTACCGGCAACAACAACGCGGGTTGGCCTAATTTTCGGCGAAGATTTCGGTTGAAAATTTGGCGGCGGATGCGAATACTCGCCGCCCTATGAAAAGTTATAACGTAGCAGTCATCGGCGGCGACGGTACCGGTCCAGAAGTCACTCGTGAAGCATTGAAGGTGCTCGCGGTGGCCGGTCCAAAATTTGGATTCAAACTCAACTACACGAACTACGACGTCGGTGGTGAGCGTTACCTGAAAACCGGTGAAACACTGCCGGACTCGATGATTGAGGAGCTCCGGAAACAAAACGCGATTTTCCTCGGCGCCATCGGTCATCCGGATGTAAAGCCGGGGATTTTGGAGTGCGGAATTTTGTTGAAGGCGCGGTTTGCACTCGACCAATACATCAACCTCCGTCCAGTGAAGCTCTATCGGACGGAAGATTGTCCGCTCAAAGGTAAGGAGCCGAAGGATATTGATTTCGTCGTCATCCGCGAAAACACCGGCGGCATTTACACCGGCGTCGGCGGCGTTGTGCAGAAAGGCACGCCGATGGAAATCGCGACGCAAGTGATGATCTACGGTCGGCCGGTGGTCGAGCGGTGTGTGAAATTTGCCTATGATTACACTCGCCGGCGCAACCGGAAGAAAATGCTCACGCTCGTTCACAAGTGCAATGTGCTGACGTATGCCGGTGACCTTTGGGTTCGCACGCACAAAGAACTCGGCGACCGCGATTACAGAGACATCAAGCAAGATTACAACCACGTGGATGCCTGTACGATGTGGTTTGTGAAGCAGCCGGAATGGTATGACGTGATCGTGACGGAAAATCTATTCGGCGATATCATCACGGATTTGGCGGCAATCATTCAGGGCGGTCTCGGCGTTGCCGCCGGTGGCAATATCAATCCGGAAGGCGTTTCAATGTTTGAGCCGATGGGCGGTAGCGCACCGAAATACACCGGTCAGAACGTCATCAATCCGATTGCGGCCATCGCCGCTGCCGGCATGATGCTCGACACGCTCGGCGAAACCGCCGCGGCAGTGGCGATTGACAAAGCAGTCACCGGAGTTCTCAATAGCGGCAAGATTAAATCTCTCGCCGCCGGCAAGATGGGCATGGGCACGACACAAGTCGGCGATTTAGTTGCGGCGACGATTTAGATCGTCTGCGACAAGAAGCCGCCATCGACGCGAATATCCGTGCCGGTGATAAAACTGCTGGCTTGACTGCTCGCGAGAAAAACTGCTGCACCGACGAGTTCCGCCGGTTCACCAAATCGATTCATTCCGGTATGTCCGAGAATTGATTGAGCGCGCGGTGTTGGTGTGCCGTCTTCTTTGAATAGCAATTTGCGATTCTGATCCGCCGGGAAGAAACCGGGTGTAATGGAGTTCACGCGCACGCCTTTGCCGGCCCATTCACGAGCGAGAAATTGTGTGAGATTCAAGACCGCCGCTTTTGCTGCGGAATATGCGACGACGCGCGACAACGGCAGGTGTGCGCTGACGCTGGCGATGTTGATAATTGAGCCGCGCGTCATGGCGGCGCCAAAAATCTGACACGGCAACAGAACGCCACCGACGAGATTGAGATTGAAGACAGACTCCCAGTTTTCACGGGGGATTTTATCGAATGGCATCTCCGGTGTGACGGTCGCCTTCGGGTCATTGCCACCGGCGGCATTCACGAGAATCGTCGGTGTGCCGGTTTGCTCGTGCGCTTTGCGCAAGCTCGCCGCATCAGTCACGTCCGCCGCGACGAACGGTAATTTGCTCCGGTTGGTGCGACCGATGACGATGACTTTGGCACCGGCGTCAGCGAGGCCGTGGGCAATCGCGCCGCCTAATGCGCCGGTACCGCCGATGACAACTGCTGTTTCGCCCGTTAAATCAAAAAGGTTTTTGCTCATGACGATATGTTTATGGAAAGTGCGTCATCCGGCAAGCGCAGAAATGGCGAACTTGACACATCTCGCCGATGCGCCATGATAGGTGCCTGCATGAAACCGAAAGCCTTATACATCTTGGATGCCGGAAGCTTCGAGGTGATTTACGGTCCCGAGGAACGCGCCGCGCTTGCCAGCCAAGTGCAATTTCTCGGTGAACCGCTGACCAAGCACGACTGCGCCGAGCATCCCGACCAACTCCGCGAAGTTGAATTTATTTTCTCCGGTTGGGGTGCGCCGTTGATGGATGAGAAATTTCTCGCCGCCGCGCCGAAGTTGAAAGCGGTTTTTTACGGAGCTGGTTCCGTGCGTGGTTTTGTGACGGACGCGCTCTGGAAACGCGGTATCGTAGTCACCAGTGCGTATGCCGCGAATGCGATTCCGGTGGTGGAATATACGCTCGGTGTGATTTTATTGAGCTTGAAACATTTTTGGCGGCATGTGGCGACTGTCAAATCCCAGCAGGACCGTTCGTCTTTGGCGTTACCGGTGCCCGGTGCTTACCGAAGCACAGTCGGAATCATTTCGCTCGGAATGATTGGCCGGCAAGTCTGTGAACGGTTGCGCACCCACGATGTGTGTGTGTTGGCTTATGATCCGTTTTCGAAGCCGCCGGAAAATGTTGAGATGTGTGCGCTTGAGGAAATTTTCCGGCGCGCTGATGTGGTGAGCTTGCACACGCCGTGGTTGAAGGAAACGGAAGGATTGATTACCGGTGCGCATTTTGCCTCGATGAAACCGGGCGCGACATTTATCAACACCGCTCGCGGTGCCGTCGTTCGTGAAAATGAAATGCTGGAAGTTCTCACGCGTCGCCCCGACCTCCACGCTGTGCTAGATGTGACTTGGCCGGAGCCGCCGGTGAAGGAATCACCGCTCTACACTTTGCCCAACGTCGTTCTCACACCGCACATTGCCGGCGCGATGAGCAACGAATGCCGGCGCATGGGGCAGTACATGGTGGAAGAACTCCGCCGGTATCTCGCTGGTCAGCCGTTGCAATGGCAAATCACCGAAGTGCTCGCCGCCAAGCTCGCATGATTACCACCGGCCTTGTCTCCATCACGTTTCGCCAACTTTTACCGGCGCAAATCATCGCGCTCGTTCAACAAGCTGGACTCACCGGTATCGAATGGGGCGGTGACATTCATGTGCCGCACGGCGATTTCGTTCGTGCTCGCGAAGTCCGGCAACGCACGCTCGACGCCGGGCTGACCGTCGCCTCCTACGGCTCGTATTACAAACTGAACAAAAGTGAAGCCGACGGATTGCGCTTCGAAAGTGTGCTCGAAACCGCTGTTGCGCTCGGCGCGCCGACGATTCGCGTTTGGGCCGGTGCGCTGGGTTCTGCGCAAGCCGATGCCGCATCCCGCGCCGCTGTTGTCGCCGATGCCCAACGCATTGCCGGGCTGGCGCAAGCGGCCGGAGTCACGGTTTCCAGCGAGTATCACGCCCGGAGTTTGACCGACACCAACACTTCCGCGCAGACTTTTCTGACTGAAATCCAGCATCCGAATTTCTTCACGTTTTGGCAACCGCACAACGGTGCGCCGGTGGAAACAAATCTGGCCGGGCTGCGCGCTATTCTGCTGCGTTTGACGCAAGTGCATTGTTTTCATTGGTTGCCGCCGGAACATGAACGCCGGCCGCTGGCCGAAGGCGCGGATGTGTGGCGGCAATACTTCGCGGTGGTGAAAGCTTCCGGCCGGGACCATTGTGCGCTGTTAGAGTTTGTGGCGGGCGACGAGCCGGCGAATTTTCTACGCGACGCCGTTACACTCCGGCAACTTGTGGCTTGAGCACGCCGACGTACGGCAGATTCCGGTACCGCTCCCGGTAATCTAAACCGTAGCCGACGACGAATTTATCCGGAATCTTAAACGCCACGTAATCCGCCCGGCACCCGTCGCGATGCGGCACATCTTTTTCCAAAAACGCGGCGAACTTTAGACTGCGCGGCTGCAATTTCTGAATCGCTTCCCGGACGCGCAAGAGCGTCAGCCCGGTGTCGAGAATGTCATCCACCACCAACACCTCCCGGTCGCGCACGTCGAGCCGGAGAAATTTCGTCCACGTCACCTCGCCGGTGGACGCCGTCGCGCCGTGATAGCTCGCCACGCCGACGCAATCCAACCGGACCGGCAACGCCAACCGCCGGAGCAAATCCGCCATGAAAATCACGCTGCCGGTGAGAATCCCAATCAGCGTCAACTCCCGTCCGGCATAATCGCGCTGGATGGTCGCGGCTAATTCGTCGAGCCGGTGTTGGATTTGCGCCTCGGTCAATAAAACTTCGGCAAGGTCGTCATGCACGCCGGTATCTTACCGGTCAGAGCGGCGCGGAGCAATTCCCTTTTCGCCACCGGTAAGATAGAAACAGTTTCAAGTTTCAGGAGTTTCCATCGGCTACTCTATTGTCTGCACGTTTATGCCGGATTTCGGAGTGGTTGTGGTAAGAACTTCTTGCGTAAAGTTTCCAGCATTGGTTTTTCGATGAATGAGTAGCAACAACCACCGGCGGCAGTGACCAGTACGATCATCAGGATGACACTGGTAAATGGGCCGAGCAAGCTGACAATGTGGAATTTGAGCACCAGTTTTGCGGTCAGCGAGAGCAATGGGTAGTGAATTAGGTAAATTGAGTAGGATGCGTCACCCAAATAAGTCAACAATCTTGGAACCGTGAGCCGGCCCTCTAGTTCTTGCGTTACGCTACCGACTACGATCAGGAACGCGGGAAATCCGTAACTCAGGATCCGGTGAGTGTTGCCAAAATATTGGAACAATGACGCGTCAAAGACCGCTGCCGTGGCAAACCAAACAAAACCGGCAATGAGATAAAATTTCGGATGTCGTGGGCGATGATGGCGGAGTAGATACGAGCCTAAACAGCCGAGAGCGAATTCCAGATTGTGGCTGCTCAAAGCAAACCCATACGAGTAGGTGAGGGGGCTTTTCTCCTTTGCGATTGTGAGTGTCAGAACCCAGAGAACGAACGACGCCATTGTGATGATGGCGACACTCAACCGTGTCAAATGGCGAGGAGCGAAGATAGCGAATAAAAATAGCAGATAAAACCAAACTTCGTGACAAAGCGTCCATGAGACATTGAGAACTGGGAAGTGGTGCTGAGGAATCAAAAGTAATGATTTCACGATTACGCTGACGTTGCGTTCGTAACCTGCACCAAAGTGAGGATTGAAAAAATAGACTGGAATGATGAACAGCATGACCAGCCAGAAGATTGGAAACAGTCTTATGAATCGCTTAATGGCGTAGGTTCGCCAGCGGGATGGCTGGTTGAGGTCTTGGTAATGCATTTGCAGAATGATGAACCCACTCAGGACAAAAAAGAAATCCACACCGCTGTAGCCGAAAGAGAAAATGTTACCGAGAAATGCGTAGTTGTATTTTTCTTGGCTTAAATTCGAGGCATGGAAGAACAAGACCAGCAGTGCGGCAATTCCGCGATACGCCTGTAATGAATTCAGCTTTGGAGTTTTTCCTGGGAGTGACGCTTTGGAGAAACCGGTGCGACCGGAATGTCCGTCTGAGCCCTTAGTGGTAAGTGTTTCGTCCATCAGTTAGCCGCCGAAGGTGATGGAGACTTTTTTACTCCGGAGGTCGGCATGCTGGTCGCCGAGTTGGTAGATGGCCTTGTATTTCCGCTTGGCCAGAGTGGAAAGGTGGTTACTGCAAGCGACGCGGTTAGGTCGCGGTTGCGCGGTTGCGCGGTTGCGCGGTTGCGCGGTTGCGAAATTCGATTAGAAATTAATTCCATCACTTATGGTAAAGCTCTAGTGGAACCGGTGCAAAAATATCAAGCTATTTCAGCCGGTAACGTTTTACATCAACCAAAAGCTTGACGCGCCGCTGCCGGTAGCATATCTACTGGCGCAGTTCCTCGTAGTTTGCATTCCAACAATTATCACCCCATGAGTTCTACCCGAATCGGCCTCACCGGCGGAATTGCTGCCGGTAAATCTACCGTCGCGGACATCTGGCGCGCTGCCGGCGCGACGGTGATTGATTCCGACGTGTTGGCGCATCGCGCGCTGGAACCCGGCACGGCGACGCACCGGGAGATTGTGACGACGTTCGGCGCGGGGATTTTGAATTTCGATGGCACGATTAATCGCCGGCAGCTGGGCGAAATCGTGTTTGCAGATGCGGCGCGCCGGCAGGCGTTGAACGCCATCGTGCATCCGGTGGTGCGCGCGGAGTGGCAACGGGAGTTAGCGGCGGCGACCGGCATCGTGCTGGTGGTGATTCCGTTGTTGTTTGAAGTCGGGGCGGAAAAGGAATTTGATTGTGTGGTGGTGGTCGGTTGCAGCGAAGCGACGCAACTGGCTCGGTTAGCCGCGAAAGGTCTGCCGGTGGCGCAAGCTCGGTCGCGCATTCAGGCGCAGTTGCCATTGCCGATGAAAATGGACCGGGGAAATTTTGTGATTTGGAACGATGGCTCGCGAGCGGTGTTACACCGGCAAGCCGAACAGATTTGGAAGAAGATCAAGGAGAGTTAGTCATGCCGCGTAAACCTAGTAAAAAAACTAAAACGTCGCCGGTGCCAGTGATTGAACCACCGGCCGCCGTTGTTGTGCCGGTGGAATCAGCGCTGCCGCCGGTCACTCCGGTGGTGGTTGCTCCGAGGGAAACTGTGCGGTTGGCCGATTTGCAGGTGTTGGAAATTGAAGCGTTGCAGGACAAGGCGCGGGCGCTCGGCGTGGAACCGGTGGCGACGCTGAAACGGCATGAAATCATTTTTGAGCTATTGAAGCGCAAAGCCGGGGCGACGATTCTCGGCGAAGGCGTGTTGGAGATTTTGCCAGATGGATTCGGATTTCTCCGGTCGCAGGTGTACAACTATCTGCCGTGCCCGGAAGATATTTATGTGTCGCCGTCGCAGATTCGCCGGTTTGAATTGCAGACGGGTGATGTGGTCGCCGGTCAAGTGCGTCCGCCGAAGGATAAGGAACGGTTTTTCGCGTTGCTGAAAGTCGAGAGCGTGAACCAGCTCGACCCGGACAAAGCCAAAGATAAAGTGATGTTCGACAATCTGACGCCGATGTTTCCGACGGGCCGGTTTGTATTGGAAACCAAGCCGGAGGAAATCAATACGCGGGTGATGGATTTGTTTTGTCCGATTGGCAAAGGGCAACGTGGTTTGATTGTGGCCGCGCCGCGCACCGGTAAGACGATTCTGCTTCAGAAAATCGCAAACGCCATCACCACAAATAATCCGGAGGCGGTGTTGATTGTGCTGTTAATTGACGAGCGGCCGGAGGAAGTCACCGATTTCAAGCGGACGGTCAAAGGTGAGATTATCAGCTCGACGTTTGACGAACCACCGGAGCGCCACGCGCAAGTCGCGGAGATGGTGTTGGAAAAAGCCAAGCGGTTGGTGGAACACAAAAAAGATGTCGTAATTCTGCTCGATTCGATTACCCGGTTGGCGCGGGCTTACAATTCGCTGGCGCCGAAATCCGGCAAGATTTTGTCCGGTGGCGTGGATGCGAATGCGTTGCACAAACCGAAACGGTTTTTTGGTTCGGCGCGCAAAGTCGAGGAAGGTGGTTCGCTCACCATCATCGCGACGGCGTTGGTGGAGACTGGCTCGCGGATGGACGATGTGATTTTCGAGGAGTTCAAAGGTACCGGTAATATGGAATTGTGCCTCGACCGGAGTTTGGTGGAAAAACGGATTTTCCCGGCCATCAACATCGAGAAATCCGGCACGCGCAAAGAGGAAATTCTTTATCATCCGGATGAACTGGACCGGATTTATATTTTGCGGAAGGCGCTGGTGGAGGTGCCGGCGGTGGAGGCGATGGAGTTGGTGGTGGAGAAACTCAAGAAGACCGGCAGCAATGCCGAGTTTCTGTTGTCGATGAAGTTTTAAACCGCGCCGGTTTCGTGGGCGATGGTGGCTAAGCCGGTGGCTTGTCCATCGGAATTACGAACGAGAAAAGCGGTGATTTCCACCGGGACGCGCTTGTCAGTTTTCGACCAGTATTCTTTCCGGTAGCGGGCGGCTTGACCGGAACGAAGGACTTCGCTCACCAGACGTTGCTCCAGTTCGTGAAACTCCGGTGGCGTCAATTCTTGATACAGCCGCATCTGCAATTCATCTTGAGTGTAGCCGGTCAGTTTTTCAAAAGCAGAATTGACGTGAATCAGCCGGCCATCCAAATCCGCATAACCGATGGCGTCTTGCGAGGAATTGTACAGGTCTTGAAAGCGTTGGCGCATTTCGCCGAGGGCGGCGGTGGATTGCTGCCGTTCCGTCACGTCGCGGAGAATGCCGTGCAAGAGCGGTTTCGGTTGTCCCGGCTCGCGGAGAATCACGCCTTCGTCGCGCACCCAAATCAGCCGGCCATCGCGGGTAATCATCCGGTATTCCATGGCGTACTGCTTGTTTGTCTCATGCACCACGGCGCGAGCGCGGTCTTCCAGATGCACGCGCCGGAACCACAAGCCCGACTCGCTCAGCCATTCCGCCGGCGTGTAACCGAGCAACGTTTCGATTTGTGGGCTAACAAAATGCCACCGGCCCGCCGGCCCGATTTCGGCGGTATAACTCACCGCCGGCACGCGTTCGACGAGTTGCCGGTATTTCTCCTCGGCGTTGGCCAATTGCGTCCGCGTCTCGGCCAATTGCGTGTCGCGTTTCTGGATTTGCTTCAGCATTTCGTTGAACGATTCGGTGAGCCGGCCGATTTCATCGGGTTGATTGCCGGCCACTCGCAAACTGTAATCGTGCCGGGTCGCCACGGTTTCGGCCACTTGCATCAAGCTGTGGATGGGATTGAGAATCGTCTGTTGCAACCGGTACGCAATCGCCAACGCCACTAGTCCAGCCAGAATCAAACAACCGATGATTACAAAAGTCGAATACCGGAGCCGCTGGACTTCGGTGTGTAAATCGGCACGCAATGTCAGCCAGCCGACTAGTTCGCCGCGCAATCTCACTTGGCAGGTGAGCAATAATTCCCGACCTTCGAGCCAACTGGCGCTGGTGTTCGGGTCCGGTGCGACCGGGAGTGGACGTTCGCCGGGTCGAGTGTAGGCGCCGAGAATTTTGCCGTCCTCCGTGTACAGCCAGGCGCCGAGAACGCCAGTTTGGAAACGCAACGTTGCGAGAGTTTTTTTCGCCGCCACCGGATCGTGAAACGCCAACGCCGGTGCGCCGTTATCCGCTAAAACTTCCGCCAACGGTCCCCACGCTTGTAACGCCGTCTGCCGGTAACTCCGCCATTCAAAAATAATGATGCTGCAACTGGCGACTGCCAGAATCGTCACCGTAGTCAGCACGATGACGCGCTGCAATCTTTCCTTGATGGATTTTTCTAGAACCACCGGCATGGGCAATAAGCTACCACAATTCAGTTCGGAAAGTCGAATTTGGAAATCATCGCCGCTTGCATTTCCTGAACCGGCTCGCCATGATAGTTGCGATGCGAATACTTCTTGTTTGGCTCATTATGCTGTTGAGTTGGTCGGTAACGGTGCCGGCGCAAAGTCGGGTGGTATTGGTTCGCGATCCATCGGCTGTGACCGGCTTCAACGTCGCGCCGGTCCGAGCGCGAGCGATGATTGCCGCCGGGCTGGAGCAATTGACCGGCCAAACCAACGAAGCCGCCGCGTGGCAGCAAATTGTTTCCAGTAACGATGTCGTCGGCATCAAAGTCAGCACACTCGCCGCGCCGTTGCGGGCGACGAGCCAAGCGGTGCTGGACGCCATTGCCGCCGGTCTCCGGCTCGCCGGTGTGCCGGCAACGAATATTATTGTCTTTGACCGTGACCCGCAAAAACTCGCCATCGCCGAATACCAGGCCAACGGGTTTCGGCTGGAATCCATCATCGGCGGCGCCGGTTTCGATGCCGATGCGAGTATGGAAAGTCCGGTCGTCGGGAAACTGATTTGGGGCGATTTGGATTTCGGAAAACCAGAACCGCTCAGCACGTTGTCGCATTTGCCGGTCTTGGTGACGCGCACCATCACGAAGCTCATCAATGTGCCGGTGCTGATGGAGCACGAGGTCACTGGCTTGGCCGGCTGTCTGTACAATCTTTCGCTCGGCATGGCGGACAACGCACGCCGGTTTGAGCAATTCGGTCAGCGCGGCGACCCGGCGATTGCGCAGTTATGCGAGTTGCCGGCGGTGCGCAAGAAGTTGGTGCTGAATATTTGTGATGCGTTTGTGGCAGGTTACGCCGGTGGGCCGGCGTTCAAACCGCAATATGCTTGGCCATACGGCGGCGTGTATTTGAGCCGGGATCCGGTGGCGTTGGATATGTATTGCCTCGATTTGTTGGAAGCGAAACGGCGGGAAGAAAAGATTCCGTCCGTCGGCGCAAACGCTAGTCATATTTTGACCGCCGTGCGGTTGGGCGTGGGACAGACGAATGCAACGCTGGTGGAAGTCTCCCGGTAGCGTCCGCAAAAGATTTGACAGGGTGGGGAAGCTCCAGTACGTTGCGCGGTCATTGCAGCCTAAGTTGACCTGCCTTCCTGCGGGTCAACGCGGAGGAACCAACTCCCCGGCATCACTGGGGATGGGGCGCAGGGCGGCGGTTGTTTGTCGCCCCGGTCACTTCCATGACCGAGCCCGGCAGCTAACTTCGTCGGCGATTGGAAGGGCAATCCTCTTGCCCCCGCTTGGGCGGGGCGACCAATGATTTCCCAACCGGCACCCGCGTGCCTTGAATCGTCAGTGAAACGGAGTTGGTCAGTATGACATTGTTCGAACGGTTAAAACGGTTGTTGTTCGGCGCGCCGCGCGACGTCGAAGACCCACAGGTATTTCACAAAATCTCGCTCGTCGCGTTTTTGGCGTGGGTCGGATTGGGTGCGGATGGTTTAAGTTCGTCGGCGTACGGACCGGATGAAGCGTTCCGGGCGTTGGGCGAACATACTTACTTGTGCGTGTTTCTCGCGCTGGCGACGGCGTTGACGGTTTTCATTATTTCCTACGCGTACAGCCGGATTATCGAGCATTTTCCCTCCGGTGGTGGCGGTTATCTGGTGGCGACGAAATTACTTGGACCGGGCTTTGGTGTGATTTCTGGTTGCGCCTTGCTGGTGGATTATGTTCTGACGATTAGCACTTCAATTGCCTCGGCGGCCGATCAGATTTTCAGTTTCTTGCCGTTGGGGTGGGGCGTGTGGCAAATCAAGGTCGCCATCGAAATCGCAGCGATTGTGCTGTTGCTAGTGCTGAATATTCGCGGCGTTAAAGAGTCCATCAATGTGTTGGTGCCGATTTTCATGGTGTTTGTCATCACGCATCTGATTGTGCTGGTGGCCGGTATCGGAATGCACTTTCATCAGATACCGACCGTGGCGCGGGAAGTTCACAGCGGAATCCGGCATGGCTTGAGCACGCTCGGATTTGGCGCGATGTTTTTGTTATTTGCGAAAGCTTATTCCCGCGGTGCCGGTACTTATACCGGTATCGAAGCGGTTTCTAACGGCATCCAAATCATGCGTGAACCGCGCATTCCGACCGCCAAACGGACGATGACTTACATGGCGACTTCGTTGGCGATTACCGCCGGTGGCATCATGTTGTGCTATATGCTGCTCGGTGCGCATCCGGTCGAGGGAAAAACGATGAACGCGGTGATGATTGAGAATCTAAAATTCGGTCCGTGGTTCGTGATTCTCTGTTTGGTGGCGGAAGGTGCATTGCTGTTTGTGGCGGCGCAAGCGGGATTCATTGACGGTCCGCGCGTGATGGCAAATATGGCGCTCGATTCTTGGTTGCCACGCCGGTTCGCCTCGTTGTCGGAACGGTTGACAATGCATTATGGCGTAATTCTGATGGCGTTTTCGTCCATCGCCACATTGATTTATACGAAAGGCGACATCACGGCGTTGGTGACGATGTACTCGATTAACGTCTTCATCACTTTCTCGCTGACGGAAATGGGCATGGTCCGGTTTTGGATTACGGAACGCAAAACTCATCCCGAATGGAAAAAAGCGCTACCGGTGCATCTCACCGGTTTGACGTTGTGCTTGTCGATTCTGACCATCGTCGTCAAAGAAAAATTCACCGAAGGCGGCTGGCTGACCATCGTCATAACCTCGATTCTGATTGCGCTGTGTTGGTTGATTAAAAATCATTACCGGAAAGTTTTTGCCAGCCTGGAACATCTTGCCCAAACGCTCGGCGATATTCCACTCGGCGAATCTGAACCGAATCCCATCGCGCTCAACCCGACCAAGCCGACTGCCATTCTCCTTGTCAACCGGTACGGCGGTCTCGGCTTGCATTCGCTTCTCAACATCTTCCGGCAATTCCCCGGCTACTATCACCAAGTCGTATTTGTCTCCGTTGCCGTCATTGACTCCGGCGTGTTCAAGGGTGCTCATGAAATCGAAGCCCAAAAAGAAGCCACGCAAACTGACCTCGATAAATTCGTCACCTTTGCTCGCAGTCACGGCTTGATTGCGACTAGCGCAATGGATACCGGCACCGAGCCAGTCGCCGCTGCCGAAGAACTCTGTACCAAACTCTTGGCGCAATATCCGAAGGCCACATTCTTTACCGGTAAGCTGATTTTCGAACGCGAGAAATGGTATCAGCGCATTCTCCACAACGAAACCGCCTACGCGATTCAACGCCGCTTACAATGGCGCGGTCTCGCCACCGTCGTGCTGCCGATTCGCGTCCGCGAATAAGGTGAGTGAGTGGAGTTGGGAGCGTTGCGATCGAGTTTAACAGATGAAGCCATTTTACATAGTACTGTGCCTGATTTGGAGCGGGATGGTGGCTGGTCACGCCGCTGACCTTTCTACCAATGATGCGATTGCGTATGCGATTGACTGGCCGAAAAATACGCCCGCCATCACAATCCCGCTGGAATTTCGTGGAGGAATTCCATTCGTCACCTGTCAATTGAATGGAAAAACAGCGCGCTTAATGGTGGATACCGGTGTCAGCACGATCTTCTTATATGAGAGTCGCCTAAACGATTTAGGCCTTCAAGTGACCGGTAAGCATCACCGGGAAATCCGCTCTGTTACCGATTCCATACCCGATATAAATTACTCCAGCAAATTTACGCTGGAGTTTGCCGGCGGTCTCCGAGTCAAGGTTTCCGCCGCTCTATGTCTTCCGGAGAGTTCCCAACAATTCGCGAGTGATGTTGATGGTTTCTTGGATTTGCTGCTGCTTCAATTTTTGAATGCCACCATTGATTACGGGAGGGAAACAATCACATTCACAATTAAAAAACCGAGCCGCCAGCTCGGCGGCCTTCCGACTAGCAGTGCCGCTGCCCAATCGCTGCCGGATGATCTCTCGACAAAGGATGGGTTTGTGGTTTCGGTTGCTGACTGGCCCCTTGCAGCTCCATCCATCACAATCCCTCTGCACTTTCGTGATAAACTTCTCCCGTTCGTCACCGGTAAAATAAATGGAAGAACCGTGCGCTTAATGGTGGATACTGGGCAATCTTTAGTTGCCTTGTATGAGAATCGCCTGAATGATTTAGGTCTGAAAGTAATCGGAAAACTTCACGGGAATGGCCGATCTGCTACCGGTGCTATACCGGAGCCGAATTGCTCTAGCAAATTTACTTTGAAGTTTGAAGATAGCCTCCAAATCCAGATGCCAACCGCTGAATGTCTCCCAGAGAGTTTCATGCTCCTAGGGAGCGATGTCGATGGTTATTTAGGGGGAGAACTGCTGAGAATATTGAATGGCGTGATTGATTTGGGGAGCGGAACGATTACATTCCCCCGCCCAAAGAGGGTGGACAAGGGCGATCCTACGGCGGCAAGTCATTGAGCGATCTACTTCTGATACGCGAGCAAAACCACGTCGAGTTCTTGTTCTAAGGCTTGCAACCGGCTGGCTTGTGTCTCGGTTAGCTTGGCGGGGAGATAATATGGTTCCAGTGCGAGGATCGAATGACCTAGCTCTTCTTCGAGGGCCTGAATCTTGGCGATGGTTTCGGCATCGAGCTTCGCAATGCGAATGGTTGGCGTGGGCATGGGATTATTTTATTCGGGTCGGTCGGGTCGCATTCCTAATTTTGTTTGCGCCTCTTGCAGGGTCTCACAGGTGACAATGGGGATCGCAGGACCATAGTGAAAGAAGGACAGAACCTTAAAGCCAATATCTTTTTTAGAATCAGGGATCACCCGCACGACTTCCGCGACCCCTTTCTCACGGCACCGGTCCATGATTTTGCTAATTTCTTTCGCACAGGCGTAGTCCATCTTTTCTAACTTGCTCAAGTCCGTTAAGAGCCGAAAGCCTGGCGATAGCTGGGTGAGGGCGGTTTCGATGGCCACCCGACAGTGCCGCATTTGAATCGGGGCGACTTGCTGAGTGAACGTCTGGACCAGCAAGTTATGGGGTGCATCAGCTTCGACATGAAACATATTGATTCTCGATCACCAGTCAAACTCGGAAACAATCTTCACTCACAGCAGGATAGGCCGATCCAGATTGATGGTCAAGCATTCAGCTTATCGGCGTGAGGCGGGCGGATTTGATTTTGTTGGTCTTGCCGGTAGCCGACGATTGGGAGGGACATTGGTTTTAGCCGGTTGGTTTTCTGGAAAAAAGTTGCGGTTTTGCCGGGAATCCGTTACCGGAGAGAGGCAATTTTTCCACCAGAACAAAAAAGGATTACACCATGACCACGAAACACGTGAAATTATTTATTCCTGGCCCCGTTGAGGTCAGTCCGGAGACGTTTGCGGCGATGAGCCAGCCGATGATGGGACATCGCGGCACCGGCTTCCAAGACCTTTACGCTGCCATTCAACCAAAAATCCAAACTCTTCTGAATACGAAGAATCCAGTATTTCTTTCCACCTCTTCGGCGTGGGGTGTGATGGAAGCCGCCGTTCGCAATCTCACCGGTAAGAAGGTTTTGAACTGCTGTTGCGGCGCGTTTTCAGACAAATGGCTCGATGTTTCGAAGCGGTGCGGCAAAGAGGCCGAAGCACTCAAAGTCGAGTGGGGCCAGCCGATCTTGCCGGAGCAGATTGACGCAAAACTCAAGACCGGTCAGTTCGACGCGCTCACGCTGATTCACAACGAGACTTCCACCGGTTTGATGAATCCGCTCGCTGACATCGCGGCGGTGATGAAAAAATATCCGGATGTGATGTTCATCGTGGACGCCGTCAGCTCGATGACCGGCGTGAAGATTGAGACGGATGCGCTTGGCATTGATGTATTGCTGGCCGGTGTGCAGAAGGCGTGGGCGTTGCCGCCGGGACTGGCGGTGTTTGCTGTGAGCGACAAGGCGCTGAAGAAAGCGGCGACGATTCCGGGACGCGGTTACTATTTCGACTTTCTCGAATTCAAGGCGAACCACGATAAGAATATGACGCCGAGCACGCCGAGCATCGCGCACATTTACGGATTGAAGTTCAAGCTCGACCAAATCGAGAAGGAAGGTCTCGACCACCGGTACGCTCGGCACTTGAAGATGGCGACTCTTGTTCGCGATTGGGTGAAGACGCGCGGCTTCGAGATGTTCCCGAAAGCCGGTTACGAATCCGTCACGCTTTCTTGCGTGAAGAACAACAAAAACATCGACGTTGCCAAACTTCAGAAGGCGCTGAAGGATAAATACCGGGTGCTGATTGACGGCGGCTACGGCCAAATCAAAGGTAAGAGTTTCCGCATCGGTCACATGGGCGACGAAACGCCGGCCACCATCACCGAATTGCTCGGCTGGCTCGATGATTGCCTGAAGACGCTCTGAGTTGCGATTGTCTTCCGGCTTCCGTGGCATATTCATGAAAGAGCTTTAGGTAGAGTTGGTAATCCTGATAGGAAACTCCCGGTGGCGTTTGGTGGTCGCAACTAATCAGAAAACCGCCCGCGACTGCTGTGGGTAATAGACGTTCAAACTCCGTTCGCATTGCCGCTTCCCCCCGGTGCATCGTGAGTTTATCGAAATGGCCGATGAATTTTAGGTGTGGGTATTCAGTGCGCAGCTTGGCAATGTCCACGCCGGCCTGCCGTTCGAGTGGGAGAATGCCTTCAATACCGGCGGCCTCAAACCATGGCGCAGGCATGGTGACATCGCCGTCCGAGTCCACGATGGGAATGATGTTGTGGCGTTTTAGCAACGGAATCAGCTGGGCATAGTATGGTTTGAGAAACTCGTCGAACTGCACCTGAGAAAGCATCGGGCCGTTGTTATAGCTCAAATCTTCTGCAAACGTCATGAAGTCCGGTGTGCAGACTGAACAAATATCTTCAATGATACGAAGATTCCATTTGGCCAAATCAGTATTCATTTCATGCAGCAACTCCGGTTGGTCATAGAATGAATACAGATGCGGCTCGATTCCAAGAAGTTGACGTGGAAACCAGAAAAAACCATTTAGCGTAAACCACAACACCGCGTTACCGCGTTGTTGCACTGCGGCCCACGTCTCCCACCGTTGCTTGTCTATAGTGTGTTCTGGAAAGAGGGTTGTACGAATTTTCCGATATTCATCGACGGATTGAATTACTGACGCGCCGTGCACTGGTGCCGGCGGGATACGCGGCGCAATCCAGTCTTGCCAGTAGATATCCAACCCGAAATGTTGGTACAAGTCGTAGCGGTCTGTCACATTGGCGGGTAAGCCTTCGCTATGCCAGCGGTCAAGAGTCTGGCTCCACCACGATGCCCATTCAACTAACGGCAGCCGGTCAAATGGCTGAAACTTCATCACGGCTTGAAATCGTTCGCGAGTGTTCATTGGCCGGTGGTGTAAACGATTGGATTCCAGTCATTATTGGCAAGCACGTCACCCTTCTGGAGTGAATCGAAATAGGCTTTGGGAAGAATATTACGTTGCCCGTTGAAGGTGCTGCCGACCGGCATATACGCGCAGGTCATCGCAATCCGTCGGCTGCGAGTCATATTTGCACCGGCTCCGTGTGCAGTCAGTCCGTTGTGAAAGCTACAATCACCAGCCTGCATTGGCACGGCAACAGGATCAATCGTCGCCATCTTCGGATAAACATTGAATAGATCACTCATGTTTCCACCAAGCCCAACATTTTCGTAGGTCGCCAACGCGTGAGTTCCCGGTACGAACCACATGCAGCCATTTGCTAAGGTTGCATCTTCTAGCGCAATCCAGATTGAGACCGACTGCCGCGAATAGAACGACCAGTAAGGATTGTCCAAATGCCATGCCGTCGGATTGCCGAACGGTTCTTTGATTAACGCCTGATCATGCCACACGCGAAATCCGCTGACGGTCTCCAATCCACACAACATTTGGCCTAACTCCGGACTCAGCATATAACGTTTGACGACTGGGTGAATACGCCACAGATTTAGCCGCTGTGTGAAAACCTTATCGTAATAGCTCTCGCCTTCTTCAAGGTCGGAACCCCCACCGGCAACTTTCTGTTTGCCCATCGTTGCAGTGCTTTGCAGCACGGCAGCTTTTAATTCGGCTACCTCGGAGGCTGAAAGTAATCCGGGATGATAGACGAAACCTTGCCGTCGGTACGACTCAATCTGATTTTGAGTGAGTTGTGTTTTCATAGCGCAGCCAAGATAAACATGTTTTAGTTAGTTAACTTGGACTATATTGTCATAATATTTAGACAATGTTTACTCTCAAACATAAATTTCTCTCCCTGAAAAATCTTGGCATCGCCGTGGAATACTTCCCAGGATATACCAATCGCAAGGTTAACCTCCATTCGTTAGATGTCGTTTTGCTTAGTTTCATATTACGCGGTACCGGCCGGCATCTGATTGAAAATGAGGAGTATGTTGAATGTGGCGCATCGCTTGCCATCACTCATTACGGCCAACGCCACGATATTCTCACTGACAAAGACAAGAGCATGGACGTAATTAATGTCTATTTGGATTTGCAACATCATTCATTGCCGGTGCTACCGGCGATGTTGCAACCGGTCTTGCCGCTGCTCCTGCCGTTGCACCCGCGTTTTGCGCATCGACTCAACCGCATTGTCCGTCTGCAACTAAACGACCCGCAACCACTGGCGCAAGAATTGTTTGCCATCCAACGCGAACTCCAAGCGCAAGCTGTTGGCTACGATGAAGCCGTCCGGTTGCATTGGAAATTATTTTTGATGCAGTGTTGTCGGCACGTACTCCAGAACGGGTTCGTAGCACCTCAATCAACTCCGCCGCGCTTGGAAGCCGTGCGTCAGTTGCTCGATGAAACCTTTGCCGAGCCACACACGCTTGACAGACTGGCGAAACGGGCCAGTTTAAGTCGCACGTCACTCTGTCGTGCTTTCAAAGTCTATACCGGCAAGCGCCTTTTCGATTATCTTATCGAACGGCGAATCCAAGCTGCGATGGTCAGCTTGCGCAGCACCGACGAAAAAGTTCTGACGATTGCGCTGAACTGCGGTTTCCGCGATCTGGCCTATTTCAACCGCAAATTCAAAACACTTGTCGGTACTTCGCCGACAATCTACCGGCGCGCGTTGACACAACCGCCGGAGCTTCCTATAGTTCCTCGCTATGCCTGAAATTGCTTACGTCAACGGAGAGTTTCTCCCGCTCGAACACGCCACAGTTCATGTTGAGGATCGCGGTTACCAGTTTGCCGATGCGGTGTATGAGTTTGTGCGAACCTACAACGGAAAACCGTTTGCGGTCACCGAACACCTGCACCGGCTCTTCATTAGCCTCGACGCCATCGGTCTGAAACACAACTTCACCGCGACAGGGTTGGAATCAATTATTCACGAAGCTATTCGCTGTGCGGCTTTTCCGGAAGCGGGAATTTATCTTCAAGTTTCGCGCGGCCAAGCCAAGCGTCATCGCGGTATACCGGCGAATTACGAGCCGACATTGGTCATCACCGTCCGGGAGCTCGCAAGCACTGCGCACCTTTCCGAAACCGGTATCAAACTCATCACCGTTCCCGACATCCGTTGGTCCCGGTGCGACATCAAAACCGTCGGGCTGCTCGCCAACGTTCTCGCCTATCAAGCCGCGCACCAAGCCGGTGCCGCGGATGCGATTTTCTGCGAAGCCGATGGAACCGTGAACGAAGCCACCGCCGGTAACATTTTTATCATCACCGCCGCCGGTGAATTTGCCACGCCGCCGAAGAGTCACCGGTTGTTGGCCGGCGTGACGCGCGAGAAATTACTACAAGCCGCCACCGGTGCTGGTATTCCAACTACCGAACGCCGCATCACCAAAACCGAATTGCTTGCCGCTGCTGAAGTGATTCTTTCCAGCAGCACCGCTGAAGTCGTACCGGTGATTGCAGTGGATGGAAAACCGATTGGTACCGGCAAACCCGGTCCGGTAGCCCGGCGCATTTACGCTAGCTTTATCAGCTCAATTTGAGCTTGGGCGTAATAAAGCGCGGAATTGCGCGGGGCTACGACCGGTGATGCGTTTAAAAGACCGGGAGAAATGAAATTCATCACTGAATCCCAGTTGCGCGGCGATTTCTTTGTTGGTGTGACAACCTTCATGCACGAGCCGGCACGCTTGGTCAATGACTTGCGTGAGTCGGTATTGGTAAGGAGCAACCCCAGCGAGTCGAGCGAATTTTTTCCGGAATGTTTCCGGTGAAAGTTTTAGACGACGAGCGATTGCATCGACGTACAACGGTTGAGCAATATTGGTCGCCAATAATGCGCGGGCAGCTTTTAACCATTCCTCGTTACGTTCGGCGGTCACATCGCGTTGAAAGTTAGCGAGCATATCGGCTAGAACGCTTTGGAGACGGCAGACGCGTTCGAGCGGCGGCAAATTAGGTGCAATGATTTCGTCCAACCGGTGCCGCCAGTAATTGAGCGGTTCAAGATGTAGAACCGGACGCGCTGGATTCAGCGCTCCGGTGTGCCCCCAGAGGTTGAAAATCGGGCCGTCAAATACAATGTAATATTCTTCCCAACTTTGACCGGGTGGCGGGCCGTAACTATGGCCGAGGTTTGGGAAAACGATGATTAGGTCACCGGCATGAATAGCGGTTTGAAAATTACGAGCATCACGATACCGCGCCATGCCGTTTAGGCAGTAGACAATGGCATAGCTACCAAAGATGCGGAGCTTATCGGTCACTAGAGTGCCGGCACTAGTATAGCGTCCGGCAGCGGTAATGCGTCCTAGTGGACTGCCAATGGCACTTTGATAGGGAATGGAGTTCATTGGTTGCCAAAAAGTACATTCTTTTTACCAAAGATGCCATTCTAATCTAAAATTAAACAGCTATTGTATGCCCGATGATGAATACGGGTGTATTGCCAAAAATTACTTCTATTGGGAATGAACTTGATCTCAGAGCGCCGGCGTTCGGTGAGCTGCGCCGCACGAATGACATTGTGAACGATGGCAATGCCTTGCGGAAAAGGTTAGCGGAAGACGGCTATTTATTTTTACCGGGTTTGCTCTCAGTCGGGGAAGTGCAGGCTGCGCGTCAGTTTGTAGTGGATCAACTGGCGGAATTGGGCTTACTCGACGAGGCTCATGATCGGCTGTTAGCAGTTCATAAGGTAGGCGTGAATCGTGCATTTGCACCGGAGTGTCTCACGCAGCACAACCATGCTTTGCAGCAAGTGCTTTATCACGGTGCGATGTTGGAATTCTATACGCGTTTGTTAGGGGGACCAGTCCGTTTTTTTAATTATACATGGTTTCGGGTGGTAACGGCGGGTGGCCATGGTACATACCCGCATTGCGACGTAGTGTATATGGGGCGTGGGACGTTTCAGCTATACACTTCGTGGACGCCCATCGGTAATATCTCTCTGGAAACTGGTGGCCTGATGATTCTGGAAAACTCACACCGGCAGCAAGACAAGCTCCGCAATTATCTCCAGCGGGACGTAGACACGTATTGTACTAATGGTAAAATGCAGCCGGATTGGGATGGCCGGCTCGCTTCAAATCCGGTGGCGTTGCGGGAAAAGCTCGGCGGACGCTGGTTGACGACCGAATACCAAATGGGTGATGTGCTGGTCTTTGGGATGGGTACGGTTCATGCGAGCCTTGATAATCAATCCAATGGTTACCGCTTGTCGGCGGACTCGCGTTATCAACTTGCGAGTGAACCGGTGGACGAACGATGGATCGGTGCCAATCCACTTAAGCACGGTTCTAAGGCTAAACGCGGCCGAATCTGTTGAAGTAAGGAAAACTTATGCCAAAAGAAACTATGACTCCACGCGAGCGTTGGCTCGCAGTTCTGCAACGGAAACAACCGGATCGCGTTCCGATGGATTATTGGGCGACAGGCGAAGCCACAGCTAAGCTATTAAAATATCTCGGCTGTGATTTTGACACGATGCTCCGGCGGTTGCATATTGATCGCCCAGCTTTCACAGACCCAAAATACATCGGGCCAACATTGGCTGAAAATATAGATATTTGGGGACTACAATATCGGCAAGTTGACTATGGCACCGGTAACTATTCTGAGGCTGCGAATCGACCGCTCTCTCAATTTGAGTCTGTCGAAGAAATTGAAAAACAGTACCGGTGGCCTAGTGTGGATTGGTTTGATTTCTCTGTCCTGCGCGATCAAATTAAGGGGCAAGAACACCGCCCAATTCAAGGAGGATATTCCGAACCATTGCTGGTCTATAAATGGTTGCGTGGTGATGAACAGGCGTACTGTGATTTCTTCGAGTATCCGGATATCTTGGAGTATTGCTTGGGGAAAATATTTGCTTTTTCCTATGAAATGACCCGCCGGACTTTTGAAACGATTCCCGGTCAGGTAATGATCACTTATATTGCTGAAGATTTAGGTGGTCAGCAATCATTGCTGCTTTCACGCGAACACATTCAGCGATTTCTATTACCCGGAATGAAACGCATGATGCAACTGACAAAACAAAGTGGCTCGTATGTTTTCACGCATAGTGACGGCGCAATTCGTGAAATCATTCCCGACCTGATCGCGACCGGCACCGAAGTATTGAATCCGATCCAATGGCGCTTGCCCGGTATGGAACGCGAAGGATTGAAACGTGATTTTGGCGACAAACTTATTTTTCATGGTGCCGTGGACAATCAGACGACATTACCATGGGGAACGGTTGCAGACGTACGCAATGAAGTCGCTGACAACCTGCGGATTCTCGGTGCTGGTGGCGGCTACATTTTTGCTCCATGCCACAACATCCAAGCGGTAAGCCCACCCGAAAACGTCGTTGCCATGTATGAAGCCGGCTACGAACTCGGGTGGGTGGATTGATTTCGATTGCCGTCTTTACCACGACAATGGATCCGGAGTTTCTCCGGCGGTTGCCTTGACAATCTCGCCGTACCTGATAGGATGACTACTTCTTAACATGAAACGTACTTATCAACCATCGAAACGCCGCCGGGCTCGCCGTTGCGGATTCCTGAAACGAGCCAGCACTCGCGGCGGTCGTGCCGTACTTGCCAACCGACGTCGTGTCGGTCGCAAACGCTTGACGCAGGTTTAATCCCACCACGGTGGAGTTCCGGTTGCATGGCAATCAATCATTTCCGAAACGCCAGCGCCTGTTGCGTCCCAGCCAATTCCGGCGGGTGTACGACGACGGGCGCCGGTATCACGGTAGCTTGGCAGTCGCCCACGTGCTTGCGGTGCCGGACCAGCCGCGCACGGTTGGAATTGTGACCAGCCGCAAGGTGGGCAACGCCGTTGCGCGCAATCGGGCGCGCCGGCTCATTCGAGAAGCGTACCGACTCAACCAATCTAAACTCCAAGACCACTTCCAAATCGTCATGGTCGCGCGCCATTCCATCAACGGTAAAAAACGCCAAGACGTCGAAGCGTGTGTGCTCGATTTATTTCGCGCCGCCGGTTTACTCTGCGAAGCCGCATGAAACGCATTTTGCTTTGGCTCATTCAAACGTACCGGTCGCTGGCGCCCTTCCGTGCGCTCTGGCCGGTGAATTGCGATTGCCGGTATTTTCCGAGTTGCTCCGGCTACGCCAGTGAAGCGATTGACCGGCATGGTGTTGCGCGCGGCAGTTGGCTCGCCGCCCGGCGGTTGGCGCGGTGTCATCCATTTCACTCCGGTGGTTACGATCCAGTCCCATGAATAAACAAACTCTTCCGATTGTCATTGCGTGCCTACTGGCGCTGTTCGGCGTACAATACGTCGTCAACAAAATCTATCCGCCGATTCCGCGCAAACCGCATCCGGTGGTCATTGCGCCGGCAACTACGACCAGCAACGTCGTCGAAACCATTCAAGCGGCTCCGGTCGCAGCGCCGGTCGTAACCACCACCAGCAACCGGCCAGCCGAACAAATCGTCACACTCAGCAATCATTTGGTTCGAGTCGAAATCACGAGCTTGGGTGGTGGCATCAAGTCGGTCGAATTGCTTAAATATAAAACCGTGTTGCGCGGCCCAGCGTTGACGTTGCCGGGCGACGACGTATTTGCACTGGAACAGACCAGCGCACGAACGGTTGTGTTACGCGCCGGTGGCGTGACGAAAAGTTTAACGCTCGGCGATGATTACCGGCTCACCGGTACGATTGCGGTTCCGGCTGGTACGTCGAATTTGTTCATCACCGTCGGCACAGCAGCACCAACCGATGCGAAGGAAGCGCCGAATTATCTGAACGTGGATTGGCAAGGCGGTCCGAAATTTTCTAACCGCGACGTGAATAAGGTCATGAAGCGGACGAAGAATGGCGAGAACCGGGAATTCATTCGCGCGCAATGGGTCTGCGTGAAGAGTCAGTTTTTCGCGACGATTCTTTCGGTGTCGAATGGGATCTCCAGCGTGACATATTCGCCGGTCGGCTTACCGGCTTGGGAAAACCAACCCAAAAGCGCGGATACGAATGGCGTGACTGCTGTTGCCGAGGTACCGGTGGTTAGTCAGACGTGCGAATTTAGTTTTTATGTCGGGCCGAAGGAGTATGACCGGTTGCAAGCGCTTGGCCAGAATCAGGAAGAGGCGATGGATTTCGGTTCGTGGATGGACGCGTATTCCGGTTTCTTCGGCTGGTTGTTGTTGC
>CAINDI010000161.1 GCA_903847335.1 uncultured Verrucomicrobiota bacterium
ATGTCGTGGACAATGTCGAGAATGTGCGGCTCGCCGGTTGGGTGAACAATAAACCGTCAGTCATTCTCGACATCCAACGGCAACCGGGCGCAAATATTATCGAGACAGCGGACCGGGTGAAAGCATTGCTTCCGCGTTTGCGTTCCTCAATTCCGCCGTCGGTAAAAATCAATATCTTGACCGACCGGACTCAAACAATCCGGGCATCGGTACACGACGTGCAGTTCACTTTGATGCTCACGATTGGACTCGTGGTATTGGTAATTTTTATCTTCCTCCGGAAGTTCTGGGCGACAGTGATTCCGAGCGTGGCGTTACCGCTGGCGATTATCGGAACATTCGGCGTGATGAAGCTTTGCGGATTCACGCTCGACAATCTCTCGCTGATGGCGCTGACGATTTCCACCGGGTTCGTTGTTGATGATGCGATTGTGATGATTGAGAACATCGTCCGCTTTATCGAGATGGGTGATCCGCCGTTGGAAGCCGCGCTCAAAGGCGCGAAGCAAATCGGGTTCACAGTTATTTCGCTCAGCGTGTCGCTGATTGCAGTTTTTATTCCGCTGCTGTTCATGACCGGTATCGTCGGCCGATTGTTCCGAGAGTTTGCCATCACGATGAGTGTGGCGGTGGTCTGGTCGGCCATCGTCTCGCTGACTCTCACGCCGATGATGTGTGGTCGGTTGCTGAAAGCGGAGACTGGCGCAGCACATAGCCGGTTTTACATCGCCACGGAACGGATGTTCAAGGCGATGCTCGATTTCTACGACCGCACTCTGAAATGGGTTTTGCAGAGACAATTCGCAACGTTGGTTGTCGCCATCATCACGCTGGTTGCGACCATCGGACTTTATATTTACATCCCGAAAGGATTGTTGCCGCTGCAAGACACCGGACTGATTGTCGGTGTGACTGACGCGCCACAGTCGATTTCGTTCAAGGCGATGGTCGAACGCCAGCGCGTTGTCTCAGAAATCGTGCAGAAAGATCCGGACGTCGTCAGCGTCGCCTCATTTGTCGGTGCCGGTACCGTCAATCCAACGGTCAACACCGGTCGTCTCTACCTCAACTTGAAACCGCGCGACCAACGCAAAGCCAGCGTTAGCGAAATCATCGACCGGCTGCGCGAAGCGACAAAAGATGTGCAAGGGATTTCGCTGTTGATGCAGGCGGTACAAGATGTGCAGATTGATAGTCGCGTCAGTCGAACGCAATACCAGTACACGCTGGAGGATGCGGATGAAACCGAACTCGCGCAATGGTCTGAGCGTTTGCTGGCCAAGCTGCGCACGTTACCGGAATTAGCTGACGTCGCGACCGACCAGCAGGCGAACGGTTTGCAATTACACGTCGATGTGGATCGCAATACCGCCGCGCGTCTCAATATTTTGCCGCAAGCCATTGACGACACGTTGTACGACGCGTTTGGTCAGCGGCAAGTCACAATCATGTTCACACAACTCAACCAGTACCGGGTGATTCTCGAAGTGGAACCGCACTTCCAACTCACACCGGAGGCGCTGAACAAAATTTACGTGAAATCCACCACCGGTCAAATGGTTCCACTCACAACCTTCGCTAAATTGCGCACGGTCATCACGCCGTTGTCCATCGTCCACGAAGGCCAGTTCCCGGCGGTCACGCTGTCGTTCAATCTCCAACCCGGCAAATCGCTCGGCGAAGCGGTGGACGCCATTCAGCGCGCGCAAAAAGAGATCGACTTACCGGAGACAGTGATGACGACATTCTCCGGCAGCGCGGCAGAGTTCCGGTCATCACTGAAGAGTGAACCGTTTCTGATTCTCGCCGCCGTCATCGTGATTTACATCGTCCTCGGCGTGCTCTACGAAAGTTATATCCATCCACTGACGATTCTCTCCACACTGCCATCCGCCGGCGTCGGCGCGTTGCTGGCGTTGTTGATTTGCCGAATTGATTTTTCAATGATTGCCTTGATTGGTGTCATCTTACTGATTGGTATCGTGAAGAAAAACGCCATCATGATGATTGATTTCGCGTTGGAAGCTGAACGCGAGCAAGGTTTGCCACCGGAGCAATCCATCTACCAAGCGTGTCTGCTCCGGTTCCGGCCGATTATGATGACGACGTTTGCGGCGTTGCTCGGCGCGCTGCCGCTGGCGCTCGAACAAGGCACCGGCTCGGAATTGCGCCGGCCGATGGGCATTGCGATTGTCGGCGGTCTGATTCTGTCGCAAACCCTGACGTTGTACACAACGCCGGTGATTTACCTCTACATGGACCGGCTTAGTCAATGGTTCCGGCGCCGGCGCACGGCGGCCGGTGTGTTGCCGGTCAAGCCATGAACATTTCCGAGCCGTTCATTCGTCGACCAGCAGGAACGTCGTTACTGGCTATTGGTTTGTTTTTGCTCGGCGTGGTGGCGTATCGGTTTTTGCCGGTCGCGGCAATTCCGCGCGTCGATTTTCCAATGGTGTCGGTGTCGGCCTCGTTGCCGGGCGCGGATCCGGCCACAGTGGCATCCTCACTCGCTGCACCATTGGAAAAGCGGATTGCCCAAATCTCCGGCGTCTCGGAGATTACCTCCGTCAGTACACTCGGCGGCACGAGCATCACGATCCAATTCGATCTCGACCGGAATGTGGACGGCGCGGCGCGCGATGTGCAGGCGGCGATCAATGCCGCCGCGAGTGAGTTGCCGGCGAACTTACCGGGCCCACCGACGTACCGGAAGGTGAATCCGGCCGATGCGCCGATCATGATTATGGCGATGACTTCCGACACCGAGCCGGCATCGAAAGTGTTTGAATACGCCGACTCCATCATTGCACAAAAGCTCAGCCAAGTGGAAGGTGTCAGCCAAGTCCTCATTCCGAGCGCGGAAAAATCCGCCGTGCGCGTCCAGATTAATCCGGCAGCATTGGCGGCGGCGGGGTTGAGTTTGGAAGAGGTCCGGACGTTTCTCAGTCAGGTGTCGGTGGACCAGCCGAAAGGTAGTTTGGATGGCGCGAAAGAATTTTACACGCTGACGAGTAACGACCAGATTACCGACGCGCGCGATTTTCGGCCGCTAGTCTTGGCGAATACCAATAATATTCCGATCAAGCTCAGTGCGATGGGAAAAGTGGTGCAAGGCGTCGAAAACTCGCTCTTAGCCGGCTGGGCGGGGACGCAGACCGTACCGATGCGTCGCGCGGTGTTGTTGATTGTTTTCAAACAAGCGGATGCGAACGTGATTGAGACGGTGGATCGGATTAAGGCGCAGTTGCCACAACTGAAACACTGGATTCCACCGGCAGTAAAACTACTGGTGATTAGTGACCGGACAACGACGATCCGGGCGTCGGTGGATGACGTGGAGATGTCGCTGGTGGCGAGTATTGCACTGGTGGTGATGGTGATTTTTCTTTTCCTCCGGCGGTTCTGGCCGACGTTTATTGCGAGCGTCACCGTGCCGCTGGCGCTCGCCGGGACGTGTGGCGTGATGTATTTGCTCGGTTATAGCATTGATAATCTGTCGCTGATGGCGATTACGATTTCGGTTGGATTTGTCGTGGACGATGCCATCGTCGTCATCGAAAATGTCTACCGGTACATTGAGGAAGGTGAACACTCGTTACCGGCGGCGCTGAAAGGCGCAAAACAAATCGGCTTCACCGTAATCTCCATCAGCATCTCGCTGGTGGCGGTGTTTATTCCCTTGCTACTCATGGGTGGACTGATTGGCCGATTGCTCCACGAATTCGCAGTGACGTTGAGCCTCGCGATTCTGATCTCCGGTGTGATTTCGCTGACGCTGACGCCGATGATGTGCTCCCGGTTTCTGAAACCGGAGGCGGATTACGGGCCACCCGGCCGTTTCAATCGCGCCTGCGAACGAGTCTTCAACTGGGGGCTGACCGGCTACGAACATGGCTTGAAATGGGTGCTACGCCATCAAGGTTTCATGCTGCTGGTTGCGCTCGCGACATTCATCGGTACGATTGCGTTATATATCACCGTGCCGAAAGGTTTTTTTCCGCAGCAGGATACCGGTGTCCTCTTTGGTAGCACTGATGCAGCGCAAGACGTGTCGTTCGCCACGATGGCGAAGATGCAGGATCAGGTGGCACAAATTGTTTTAGCTGATCCCGCTGTGGATACCATCGGCTCATTCGTTGGTGGTGGCGGAGGTGGTTCGACTGAAAATAACGGGCGGCTTTTCATCACGCTCAAACCGCTCAGCGAGCGGAAAATCCGCGCCGATGCTGTCATTGCCCGGTTGCGGGGTAAGCTCGCCATCGTACCGGGCATTACACTCTACATGCAGGCAGTGCAGGATATTCGTGTTGGCGGACGGCTCAGTCGAGCGCAATACGTATATGCATTACAATCAATGGACCTAGACTCGCTTAATTACTGGGCCCCTCGATTGGTCACCCAACTGCGGAAGAGTAAGCAATTGTCCGATGTCAGCAGCGATCTCCAAATGCGCGGCTTGCAATCCAACGTCGTCATCGACCGCGATGCTGCGGCCCGGCTCGGCGTCACGCCGGATGTGATTGACAATACCTTGTACGACGCCTTCGGCCAGCGGCAGGTTGCGACCTTGTACGAACGCTACAACCAGCACCACATCGTGCTCGAAGTCGATCCGCAATACCAGCTCGACCCGGCCTCGCTGAACAAAATTTACGTCAAATCCACCACCGGCCACCAAGTCCCGCTGGCCAGCGTGGCGAAGTTCACCACCAGCAACACCTCGTTATCCGTCAACCACCAGAGCCAATTCCCTTGCGTCACGATTTCGTTCAATCTGACTTCGGGCGCCTCACTGGGGCAAGCCACTGAAATCATCGAGAAAGCCGCGCAAGAATTGCGAATGCCGGCGAGTATTCGCGGCAGTTTTCAAGGCACAGCGCAAGTATTTCAGTCATCGCTGGCGACGTTGCCATTGTTGCTACTGGCGGCGTTAATCGTCGTCTATATCGTGCTCGGCATGCTCTACGAAAGCTTGATTCATCCGATCACGATTCTTTCCACACTCCCATCCGCCGGTGTCGGCGCGCTTATCGCGCTGATGGTGTTTGGCGTCGACCTCTCGCTGGTCAGCTTCATCGCTATCATTCTTCTAATGGGCATCGTGAAAAAGAATGCAATCATGATGATCGACTTTGCTCTCGATGCCGAACGCACAGAAGGTTTATCTCCGGAAGATGCAATTTATAAAGCCTGCGTCATCCGGTTTCGTCCCATCATGATGACGACGATGGCGGCGTTGCTCGGCGCCGTGCCGCTCGCGCTGGCGTTCGGTGCCGGCGCAGAATTGCGCCAGCCGCTGGGAATAGCCGTAGTCGGCGGTTTGCTATTTTCACAGGTGCTGACGCTTTACACAACGCCGGTCGTCTATCTTTTCTTCGAGCACATTCGCCAATACTTCAAACTCCGCCGGCAGAAAGCGGCATGAGTAAGCTCCGGCACACGGCAATCCTCAACGCGGTTGGCCTGATTGTGCTGCTGATTGGCATTGGTAGCGCCGGTCTGATTTACTGGTCCGGACAAAAACCGCCAGCACCTGAAACCACAACCGGCGAATGGAAAGATGGCAGCTTGTCGCTAACCGAATCAAAAACTGCCACGCGAAATATCGAACTCTTCGGTGGCAAACTCGAAGTCTTGATGGTGCAATGGCAAGAACGATTGCAGCGCCCGACAGCCATCGCCATCATCACCAGTGCAATCTCAACGCTCATTGCACTAGGCTGCTTCCTTGCTGCCCACCTTCTTACAGAAAAGCCGCTATTCACTAAACCATTGGCGAAAACAAAAGTGGTCTGGTCACGCCAAGTGCGACGCAAAAGCTTGTAATCAAGCGCATTGCCTGCCGAATGTCTTTTAAATCGCCAAAGTCGCAACGCGGCACACTCGACTCCATTCCCTATTTCAATCAGACTCCAAAGTTTTGCGGAACGCGAGTGCGCAAATTTTGATCCCTTCGCGGCCGAGTTGTCGACGAATTTCCTCTTCCACAAGCGCCAATATTTGCATCATGTTGTTACATTTGACTGTGGTAAGTCCCAATGCCTTGCCAGGGCGCTTTACGATGGAGAAGATCTGGGGCTGGAGTTGGAAAACACGATCTATGCGTTGGACTCGACCACCATCGACTTGTCGCTGCCTCTTTTTCCCGTGGGCCGATTTTTGCCGCACCAAAGCGGGCGTCAAGCTGTATACCCAACTCGATTTGCGCGGTCCGATTCCGACCTGCATTCAGCTGACCGGCGCACGGTAGCACGATGTTCTCTGGCTCGACGAACTGGCGTTCGAACCGGGCGCCTTCTACGTCATGGATCGCGGCTATCTTTCATCGACTGAATCGGATCGTCGTGGCTGGTGCTTTCTTTGTGACGCGCACCAGCATTCGCGGGCGGGGGATCACGCGATCGGAGTCCGCAGCGATTAAATTGGAAAACCGACTTTGGCCAAAGCGCGCGCGGCATTTCCGGGGCTTCTTCGCAAGGTTCGTTACTGCGATGAGAAAACAAACCGGCAGCTTGTCTTTCTGAGAAATCATTTGGAAATCCCGGCGCTGACGGTGGCGCAGCTTTACCGGATGCGGTGGCGGTTTACCTGATAGTGGCGATACTTCACAAACAGATTGAATCTGCCTGGCGCTTTGCACAGAACATTTCAACTTTTGAGCGTTCACCCGTTTGAGAAAACGCCTATCCATGAGCTACTTACAGAAAATGAACTTAAAAATTCGACACCATTGAATCATAACCAATTATTGCTGTGTAACTTATAACCGGACGCTCGTGATTAAAGTTGCCAAATTACGGGAGGTGAATTGATGATAAATTCCGCATAAAGCTCCGGTCGCCGTTGGAGCCAGATAACATCGCGTTGGCTCACTCCATTCCAAGTCCGGTCATTTGGATTTAGTTCGACTTCGGCACAGATAACATCTTTTGTTCCATCATTCCAAGCGCGGATTTCACCTTTTCTGTCGATGATGCAACTACCAATGGACTCGTTGCGAGCGACAGCCAGCAGGAACTGATTATCGAGCGTACGCGAACGCATGATTGCCTTCCAGCGTTCTTCGTGGAAGACCGGTTCGCCACGCGTGAAACGATCCGCTCGAATATCGCCCATGATTGGCAAAAACATAATCTCCGCGCCATTCAGGCCGAGCATTCGTGAAGCTTCTTGGCAAGAGCTATCCATGCAAATCAAACAGCCCACTCTACCGGCGGGTGTCTCGAAAACCGGAAACGAGTTGCCGGGCATAATACCGGAATTAGTTTCACCGTACTCCGCTAAATGCACCTTCCGGTAGCGTCCTTCAATTTTCTTTGGGCCGATAAGGAGCGCCGTATTAAAAACCGCATCCCCTTCCCGCTCAAAAATCGGCAACAAAATGTGCAACTGGTTCGCCTTCGCGATTCTCCGGAACACACTGACTTCTGGTCCATTAACACGAATCGCTGTATCGACCGGATGTCCTAGTACACTCCACTGCAGAGCGATTTCCGGCAACACAATGAAATCCGGTTTCAGTCGCACAGCCTCTTTGCATAACTGCGTGTAATAAGAGAGATTACCGGCCACCGTCGAAATTTTTGCAAGCTTTCTTCGTTGAATCGAACCGGTCGCCACCGCGATTTTTACACGCGATTGCGAAATGGCTTTTACTTTTGAAATCACCGGTAGCCCAAGCGCAGCGCTACCAGAGGCCGTCCAACGGAGTGTCACTCGCACTGTGAGAATTTTAACACCGGCTGGGACAGTAACATCTCGGTAAAAGAGACCGGCCGTGGGTGATACTGGCTGTATGAGCAAAAAATCGTTGTCAGCTTCATCGTCGATTTCAACCTTATCGGGAGGAATGTTACCCCAAATCGCTAGGCAGCTTAATTTTTTAGAAGAACTTAAAAGTCCCGAGGCACGATAAGGCAGCTTGATGCGATAGGTTTTAGTAGGCACTAAGCCGGTGATTTTGATTTGCCAACCACCACAGGAAAATCGCGTTCCATTCGCAGTAATAAAAAGTTTTTGGCCGGTGCGTTTAGTTTTTGGTGCCGCCTTCGGATGTGGACACCAAGATTCCACTGTGACTATTTTGATGGCTTTGGATTTCACCGGAGAGCGTTCCTTTTCAAACTACGCGCAGTAGATACCGCCGTTAATATCTATCGTCGCGCCGCTAATAAAACCGTCATATTCGGAAGCGAGAAATGTGACAACGCGAGCGATGTCGTCCGTCGTGCCGGCGCGACCCAACGGAAGCGTAGCAATCGTCGCATCTGCCGATTCTTTGGTCGTGTGTGTGTTATGAAAACTAGTTCCCAAAATGAGACCGGGGGCGATAGAATTAACGCGAATTCCTTTGGGTGCCAATTCATTCGAGAGCGCCCGCGTCCATGTAATCACCGCGCCTTTACAGGTGGAGTAAGCGAGCGAACCGGGATGACCACCTTTGCGACCGGCGAGCGATGACATATTGACGACGCTCGCACCACCGGTGTTTTTCTCAAGGTATGGAAGCGATTCGCGGGTGACAAGCATCATCGACGTCATATTCACATCATAAATCTTACTCCAGAATTCGAGATCAATTTCATTCAAGCGTTTACGCTTGAGCAAGTCGCCGGCGTTGTTCACGAGAATGTCGATTCCGCCGAGAAACTTAGCAGCATCCGCCACCATTGCGACTGCGGATTTTTCATTAGTTAAATCGGCCTGAAAAATATTCGCCCGAACGCCCTTGGCTTTAGCGGCATCGGCATTTGCCTGTGCCAATTCGCGATTGCTGCGATAATGAATCGCCACATCACAACCAGCTCCTGCGAGCGACAACGCAATAGCTTGGCCAATTCCTTGACCGGCACCGGTGATGAGTGCCTTCTTGTTTTTCAAATTACCCATATTATTTTCCTCCATTTTTGATAATGACACATTCATACCGCGCAAAAGTTAAATCGACGATGACATAATCACCTTCGTAACGGAAAGCGAGCGTCTTACCAGTGGATGCAGCATAAACGTTTGTGGGGCGACCTTCAGGACAGTAAATGGCGACCGTCGCCGGGAGTGTTTCACCACGCGGTTGTTGGTCAACAAGGTGGAGCAGCCGAACGCCCGGTTTAACGCTCGCATTGGCGAAGATTCGCTCGATATTACCGGTGATGATTTTGAATGGATCTGGTCGTTTGGAAACGAGTCGACAAGCGACTGAGAGAAGTCGCGCAAGATCCGGATCGCTAGTTGTAACGCCGGAGCCGTGAGACTCAAAAGTTTCCTCAATCGCCGCCGGAATAAATACCGATTTTCCTTTTCCGAAAGAGTTAATCACACAAGCGGGCGCAAATGCACTGTAATCAGTACCGAAAACAAGATCTGCCGCAACTTCAGCACCCGGTAGCGCTTTAATAATTTCAAATTCGCCGACCATCAACGGTGTTTCAGCCTCTATGCCTGCATTTCCTTTCCGGAGAACATCGCGCGGCTGCAAATAAATATCATACGGCCCCGGAGCTTGCGACCACCAGTGATTGTCAATTACGGCTTTCAAAGCCGGTGGCGGCGCGACTACCGATGCGCCAAAAACATCGGAAAGTGTGTAATCGGTTTTCTTTTTCCCTTTTTCATCCAACAATGAGGTTATTCCGGTGGCGACCAGACCTCCGCCATTGCGGACAAATGCCCGAATGTTCTCAGCTTCCGCATCCGAAATGTAATTCACTGATGGCAGACAGAGAATCGCATAGTCCGCAAGTAACTTAGGCGATGAGAGTGCTTCCCGCGAAAGCACCTGTGTCTGCACCTGATTGGATTTGAGCATTTCGTAGGCGGCATAGAGATTCCGGTCGTGACTCTTATGGACCGGCGCCCAGAAATCGGTCGGTTGAAGATCGAGGTCTGAAATCAACGCGCAGTGTTTATCTTGAACTGAACCGGTGAGCAGCGGCTCCGCAGCAGTCATTGTCGCAAATACATCAATCAACGGTTTAGCCCGGCGGTCATCGAGTAGAAATCGTCCACCATAAGAGACAATCGGTGTCGCTCCACGTGCAACCGAGAGACTTGCCGAAAGCGCATTGGTCGATTCAATTGCCGTAGTTGTCCGGCGCGGCCAACAGGTATGGTTATGCGTATAACTCCAGACAACTTTACCAAGCGAAACACCTCGCCCGATTCCTTTGACACCTCCCATCCGACTTTCAATGAGGAAGCCATCAGAATTTTCAATTAACGCTCTCTGCCAACGACCATCTTTGAGTGATTCGGCAGCGCCGACATTAAAAAAAAGCGGTAGATTTTTCGTCAGCGCAATCGCACGAATTTCTGCCATCAGTTCCGCCAAGCCGGCTCCGACCCACGAATGGTATAAGGCAATCCGTTCGCGAATTTCAGCGCTTTCAGCGGCTTTGGCTGCCTCTGCATTGGAGGGCAGCGTTTTCCCAGTCGCAGTCGAAAATTTCTCCTTACACGCGGCACACTGACAAATACCTTGAAACATCATCCCTTGATATGGGCCGTCCAGGTAGATAGCCGAAACGTCATAGCCATTCACCACTTCCCGAACAATTTCAAGAATATCTTGCCGGTACGCACCGAAAGTACAAAGCGGGACAATTCCCGGACCACCAAAGTGCATTTGATCCGCCGGAGTCGTTCCATCGTCGACGAGAAACGCCCATTGCGGTCGTTCAGAACGAATCATCATACCAGGCAATCCATGCGCCACCGGTATGTAGCCGATAATTTTAATTCCGTTTTTTGAAGCGAGCGTGACAGTCTCACCCAAAAGATCGCGCCCACCAAGATTCGGATGCTGCGGCATGATTTTACTCGGGAAAAGCGCCCACTTCCCAATCGTCCCAAACCGAATCGCGTTCGCGTTTAACTTTTTGGCAATTGCGATGCCTTTTTCCGGATCGTAGTCGAGTCGTGGATAAAAAGGCGGCCAATATGCGTCATAAAGCAATGTTCGTGATCGTCGTAACCATTCAATATCGGGTGCCATGATTCTTCCTTAATCTTAAATTACATTATTCCAAAAGCGTCCCACGCCGCTTGGGCGCTCATTCCATTCCGAATCGCAGTCGCGACTTTATTCTCTCCATGAACTTTTTCCAAAGCCGCCGCGACGGTCTCGCGGAGATGCGTTTGCGGAATTACAACGACTCCATCCATATCTCCAAACAAAATATCTCCGCACCGAACTCTAACACCATTGGGATAACTTAACGGACAACGGAAATCAATTACCCGGCCGCGAACGCGTTGATCTTGGGCGTAAGTCCCACGCGAGAACACCGGAAATCCTAAATTAAGAATCCCGCGCGTGTCGCGTGAAAAACCATCAACAATCGCACCGGCCGCCCCGCAATGCATCGCGCGAGTGCTCATCAGTTCACCCCACAAAGCATAGTCAAACGACGATCCGGTACAGAGGTAAACTTCTCCCGGCTTTAAATCATCCAGAGCACGAAACATATGTCCAAACGGTCGCTTCGCACCCTCAACAACGATTTCCTCATCAAAACAATCGGCTTCGAGAACCGTCATCGCCCGTCCAACGACAACCATGTCACCGCGCAAGGCGCGAATCTCCGGTGGAAGAAATTGCCGAGTGAATCCGGCGGCATCGAGAACATCGCCAACCACCGCAGTGAAAAGTTCTTTGCGCATCAGCGCAAAAATCTCAGCGTCAGTTTCTGGAATCTTAATCATTTTGTGTCAAACCATTTACTCCCCGGCAACGCATACCGGCGTGCGACGGATTCATTCAACTCCGTCCCGATACCGGGACGATTGGGAATCATCACGCAACCTGGACGGAACCAGTCGTGAGCGTTATCCACTAACTCAAAACAAAACGGCACATCATAGGCGTGAAATTCACAGGCTAGAAAATTAGGAATTGTCGCCGCCACCTGACACGATGCCAACAACGCCACCGGACTCCCAATCATATGCGGCGCGATTGGTTTATTCCGGAGCGCAGCGAGGTCAGCAATTTTCTTCGCCTCTGCCAAACCGCCGACTTTCTGAAAATCTGGCGCAACTACATCTACGAGATCACGCGCCAGCAACTCCCAAAAGCCGCTGCGAAGCTGGAGGTTTTCTCCGGTACCGATTGGCGTCGCAGTATGCTGGCGCAAATACGCCAGTCCATCAAGATCATGCGGTGGCAGCGGGTCTTCGAGCCAAAGCAAGCGCGCCGCTTCAATCTGCTTCATGACTTGAAGAATTTCAGATGGCCGGTAACGCCAATGCGCATCGAACGCCAAATCAACCGTCAAGCCAACCGCAGCCCGAATCGTCGTTACCAAGCTAATCATCCATTCGATATCTTGACCGGTCAGCGAATAACCAGCGGCCGCATCAAATGTGCTTCCCGGTAAATCCAAATCAAACTTCAACGCCGACCAACCTTCCCGCGCCAGCTGACTAGCACGTTCTGCTGATGCCGTAATAATTTGTTCGCGTGTAAGCGCCGGTCGATCCACGCCTTTTCGTTCCCAAGCTGGCGTATGAGGTTGCAACAACGGCGACAACGCCTCGAGCGCTCCTTCGGCATGACAATCGAGATACAACCGCACATCGCTCCGGAACTTCCCTCCAAGTAATTGACTTACCGGTACACCGATTGCCTTACCCTTCAAATCCCAGAGTGCAGCTTCAATGCCGGAGATTGCGTTCAGAATAATCCCCGCTAGTGAGCCAGCTCCGGAGGAAGCCCAGCGCATTTTTTCAACCAAACGCTCAATGTCATACGGATCTTCGCCGACTAAGATTCCTGCAAATTCCGAAATAATCGCCGGCAAACCAGGCGCAAAGAAACACTCTCCGGTACCGTAAAGCCCGCCATCCGCATCGCTATAAATACGAACGTAAGTCCATTGAAAATTAGCCTCCACGACCGCAGTTTTCAGTTTAGTAATCTTCATATCAATTCTTCAAATTTTCCCACTACCAGCGAGTTTCCCCAAGAGTTCTATAATGCGAATCAGACCTGAACAGGGCAGAATAATCGCTGATTTTCGATTTCTTGCAACCGTTCAATTGGTCTGTGAAACCATTTCACATGAAATGCCCACCAAGCATTGTGGCAGCCAATGCGCGATGGGCTCCATTGAACATCGCGCTGTCTCGGTTAATTTCACGCGGAAACAAGCGGGACATACACGGAAAAACAGAAATGCAAACTAACCGGATACCATTACCCTTGAATGATCTCTAATTCATTCATTGTCTTGCTTATTTATTTCGCTTCTTCGTCACTCACACTATGGCGGAGTTTTCGGGTATTTCCTACGGCAGACAAGTAAGCCTATCATCCGTATCAGTATTTGTTTTCTTATGGTTTCTTAAGCGGCTGTCCAATCGTGGTAGGAAGTTCGCCTTCCTTCCACTTTTTGGCGTTGGGACTCAAATCAGCTTTGGGCGATGGTTTACCGTTACTCGCCGGATCGGGTAGGGCGACTTTGAGGGCAAACGGCTCAAGCTTAAAGCTGTCGAGTACTTGGACTTGAGTGACACCCATCATCCGTTTTGGAGTGAGCTTATACTTCACGTAACGCGCTTCCACCGGAGTGGTCATCGGCAGGAAGAAGTTGTAGGCTTGCAGTCCTTCGTAGTCCGGCCACATGAAGTTCACCGGTAGGTCTTTCCAGTGTAGGTTAAAGTCAAAAAAGCCGACGCTCTTAAATGACTGCCCATCGAGACTGGTGAGAACTTCCGCTTGGTCTTTGACTTCGCCGTTGAGCGCATCCCAGATTGGATAGCCAAGGATATGAATTCGGAAGGCAGCGCACTTCTGCGGTGTGCCAAGATCGACGATAATCTCCGGCGCGGTACCGGCATTATACAGCACACCGACGGTATACGCACTCGAACCAGTATAACTCGGACCAACTCGACCGCTAGTCAATTTTTTACCATCAAGATCGCCAGCGCCCCACTGCGTAAGGGAGGGAAGCGACGTGGTATAGGGTTTGCCGAGTGCTAGATTCTTGCCATAGGTGGCCCATTTGCCGACCCATTTTTCGCCACCGATATCTTTGCCATCGCTGTAACCATATTTCACTTCGCCGCGCGCGCCTTTCGGATTGACGGTGAGCGAGTCAACAATGGGATGATCATCGCCACCGACATTGATTGTGTAGGTAGCCGGGAATTTACTGACCAGTTGGGTGTGGGAGCGCGGCACCAAGGTGTAGTCTTTCTTGCGTTCACTCCAGTTGAAAGTCACTTCCACCGGTCCGTCACCGGGTCCGGCGAGCTTGTGGTTCAGTTCCATCCGGACGGCATAAATACTGCAGCATAGTTCACTACCTCCTGGAGTGGTCATGGCATATTTAAACAGTACGCTGCGCGTGCCGGTCGGAATGTTGGTGACGGTTTCATAATGAATCACATCCCACGGCGCTTTGGTATCCGTTAGGCTATAGCTTGGAATCCAAGTTTTTCCGCCATCAAAGCTGTGGCTGAGGTCAATGTGGCTCTTGAGAGCGCGATTATAAAAACGACCGCCGTAGGTAATACTGGTGGCATCAGTCGGAGCATCAATTTTGAAAACTACATAGCCTTCGGTATTGGGTGTGACTGCATGAAGGGTTCCAAAATATCCTTGGTTTTTTTCATCAGCTTTGATGTTCTGTTCCTCCAAAATATAGGACTTGTAATGACCGCCTTGCAATTCCGGCCAGAAAACGATGGATTCCGTCTGTTCTCCGGTACCCACATAAACCGTATTCTTACCGAGCTTGAGTTGCGGCTGGGTCTTGCCGTTAACTTCCGTGATGGTGTCGAACCGAATGGACTTGAGCTGGACGACGCTCGGGTTAGTTTTCGCGAGCAAGGTGACCTTCACTAGCACTTCGTAGGAACCGTTGACCTCTTTGACTAGCTTGAGATCCGTTTGAGTTTCGCCAGCTCTATCGCTCTTCCAAACTTCTTGCCATTGCAGACCATTACAGGTGGAGATGGCGATGGAAATGGCATCCTCAGCACTACCGGTGGCTCCGGTGGCTTTAATCTTTAGACTGGTGATGACGTTCGCGCCTTCGACTTTAAAAATTGCTTCACCAGCTTTTCCGGCGACCACCGGTTGGAGGCCGGGGCTGAGGGCTTTGATGTTGCTGGCGCTCGCCACTGCACCTAATAAATGAGCAGCATCAAGTATCGGTACAAAGCTGCGCTCGCCATTACCGCGAATATGATAGCGAATATTTTCAAATTCCGGGTCGAGCGGTTTACTGTCAACAGTGCCGTTGGGTACGAAGTATGCCGGGTCGGATTTGTAACCACCTTTGTATTCCAAAGCGCTCGGACTATTGGTGTCTCGTCGTGCGTAGTACCGGCTGTAGATTTCGCCTTCGCGCAGGTTCAGGATGTACCGGTGACCGCGGTCCTGGTCATAGTAGTAGTAGCGGTACTTGAGAGCGGCCGGAGAAAAATCGTGAACAATTTGTTCAAGAGGACGAGCATCGTCGCCGCCTTCGATAAAACCATTAGGGCTAGTACCGGTGACGGCATGATAGAGGGCGATATAACCCGGGACTTCCTTCCCGTCAGTCTCCGGGCCGGCCATCGATTTACCGATGTCTTCAATGCCTGCGACGGTCTTGCCGTCGGGGAGGGTGTAATACATTGAAAGGGAGTTGTCATAGTGATGGAAGGCCCCTTCGTACCACACTTCGCACACGGTATGGTTGGAGATGTCGAAGTACCGGCACGGATAGCCCATGTAATTCCACATCGAGCACTTGTTTCCAGAAATCGTCGAGCACATCGTGAAGCCGTAATCATTGAACTGTCGGATTGGGTCAGTCAGGGCGAAGCCGTGCAACATCATTGGCGCAGTTTGGCGGCGAGCGATGTGTAGCCAGTAAAATTGCGCCCACATTTTGTCCGCATCCGTCTCCCAATTGCTACACATGGAGCGCGTCATGCTTTCCATATCGGAGTAATCCGGACTGGCATCGGTGACCACCTTCAGATTGCGAACGTCGGCATGCGCGAGTGTGGTTAAGGTGAATACTGCAATGCAGGTTGCGAGTGTAATCCGAGTTTTGCTCATGACTTATTTCCTTATAGTTTTGCTTTTCTTCCGGTGCTGTATCTTACCTTGAATGCTGCCAACTTCATACTCTAATAGCGAAATCGGCACGACACATTTTTTAAGACGCGAGCGTTCCACTGCCTCCGCGATGACATTGGCCGCTAGGCCAGCTTCCGCTCCGGCGCTGTTTGTTTCGCGGGTTCGAATCGCTCGTACAAAAGACCGGGTAAATTCAAAATCTCCGCCACCATGTCCAGAGTCGTTCGCAGCCTTCAGTGTAATCTCTTCAATCCGGCCATCGGTGTTGTAGTGAATGGTAATTTTCCCAGCCTCAAAATCTCCCTCTAAATAGCCATATTGCCCGCCAATTGTAATTCGCCGTCCTCCGACTGGGTGAAAAAGTTGCAGCTCAAACGTCGCGCGGATGCGGTTGGCGTATTCCAGAATTACCACTTGATTGTCGATCACGTCCTTATCATCGTTAAAGGCGCATAAATCACTGCCCGGTGGGCGTGTTTCACCGGTAATAAAATGCCAGTTCAAATCAACTTGATACGGGCATGTTTCTGTTCGCTCACACTCACTACAATGAGCCGCGCCACCACGTTCCGGTAGGAAAAAATCATTCCCACCGAAGCTGGCGACGGCTTGTGGCTTTGAACCAGTTAGCCAATTCAAGATGTCGAGGTCATGTGAGCATTTTGCTAGTAGAAATGTGCCGGCGTTTTCCCGTTTGCGATGCCAGCGAGTCATGTAGCTAGCTCCGTGTTGGACACCGAGATACTCGCAAGCATGGATGAACATGATTTGCCCGAGGACACCGCTATCGACAATCGCCTTCACCCGCCGGTAGAAACTCGTCGACCGCAACACAAAACCCACCTGCATCAATCTTCCGGAGCGGCGATGGGCTTGAAGAATCGCGCGACAGTCTTCGGCTGTCGGAGCGAGTGGTTTCTCTAACATCACGTCTTTCCCCGCCTCGAATATTTTGACTGCGGCCCAACGGTGTAGATTATCCGGCACGGTTACAATCACGGCTTCCACTAAGTTGCCGGCCAGCATTTCATCTAACGATGTGAATTGCTTTGTATCTTTCAGACCGAAGCGCGTTGTCAGAATTTTCATGCGTTCGGTACTGACATCGCAAATCGCGGAAATCCGCGCCAGCTCCGGCATTTTTACCAATTCGTTGATAAACGTGCCACCGCGATGGCCAGAGCCAATAATGCCAATTGAAACGGGGGTTTTAGAAGATACAGATTTTGAGGTAGCACTCATAATTAAAGGTTTATTTTGGCTATTTTGCTCGTGCTCTTTCACTGTATCAAGATATTTCTCAACCACTAGTCCAAGTTGTAGACATTACCCCGGTAATTCCAGTCAGATTTTTGCAGCTGCCGAGCTACTCGCCAATCTTGGTTGGATTGTTGTATACGACGGAGGATAAGATTCGGATCTTCCGAGCGGTGGACAGTGGTCAAGCGATTATGGATGTCTGCCTTCGAGTCCAAACAACACTGGCGTTAATCCAGATTGTGCTCGCCAACCCGTCGCTTCATATTTCTGGCGAGCGATGGCGAGTAAATGTTTGTAGGCGCTGTAAGCGCCGTGAGTACCAACACTGTGATTCCGTCATCGAGCAGAAGCCAACGCCTGCGATTTTCAGTTGCTTCAGAATATCGAGCAGATGGGAAATTGAACGGGCTAGGCGGTCAATTTTCCAAACCAACAGGACATCGAACTTCTGGGCTGTGGCATCGGCAAGCATCTCATCCAGTGCTGGTCGTTCACGGCTGGCTTCAGAAATGCCAGTATCCGCATACGTCTTAATAATCTTCCAATCTTGGCGTTCGCAGTAGCGTTTGAGTTCGATTGTTTGGTTGTCGGTGGTCTGGCTCGAAGTACTCACACGGACATAGGGGGCTGACCAGACCACTTTTATTGAGCCGGGCAGTCCGTGGGAGAACGGCTACATTGAGTCATTCAATGGCAAGCTCCGCGACGAACTCTTGAGTGGTATCAACTATGGGGGCAGGTCAAGTGGCGACTGTTACGCGGGATGGGCGTAGACTCTCCCATGCAGCGGGCGATTGGTAGCACGCGCAGCGACGACCGCCGGCCACGACAAGCTAAAGATTTTGATTCCACGATCTACCGTATGTTGGTAGACGGTTTCCATTTGATTGAGTTCGGGCTGAGTCAAGTTCACGCCGGTTAATCCGCGTGTCCGGCTCAGCGCAGCGATGCAATGATCCATGCGACCGCAGGCGTGGATCACGCCACCACCGAACTCGGCTAGCAATTTTTCGTCACACGGGCGCACAAACTCTTCGTAAAAGGCGGTGGAGATATTCACGAGCGAATCATTCCGGAGTACCAACAAGCCGGTCTGCATCCACCCCCAATGGACAGCGGCAGTGGGAGATTGCGGCAGATACCGGTTCCACTCGTGCATGAAGCGGCGATAGGTCTCGGTGACCCTATCTAGCAAGGCGCGCACAAATTCGGGTTCTTCAACGAACGCGAGATACAGTTCGCTCCCGCTAATGATTTCGGCGGCATCCAGTGGTCCTTGCAGGTCGGGGTGATAAGCGGTGATGTATTTGGCGAGTTGCGGGTAGCGTTTCCAAACCTCTTGAAAACGGGCTGCACACTGAAAAACTTTTTCGCCAATTCCTGTATGTAAATCCGGCGGACCGGCGGCGATGGCCGCTTGAACTTTTTCACGCGAACCCAGGTTCGTTGAGCTGGGTAGCGTATTCGTCTCGCGCGGCATGCGGAAGGGCTGGCATCCAAAAAGCGAGGGTAGGATGCCGGTGCCATAATTACAGCGGACCGCCGGGCGGGTTACACCACCCGCTGCCAACAGATCGGAAACCGTGCGGAATTGATCCCAAAGCATCAACTCGTAGTCATCTTGGGCATCGTTAATGTGGATGGTTGGCCAAGTGACTCGCGGCGGCGCAGGCCGGCGCGATGGGGGGATGAAAACATCCGTCTCAATCGCGCCGTCAAGGAAGGCCTGCCAGGCCGTCCGGTTTTGTTGTTCCTGAGTGTCGTCAAAGCGGTTGACGAGGTCGCGGAGGCAGTCATCAAAGGTCGGTTTCATCAATGGCCATCCGTTTTGTTGGTGGGGGTACGGATGGATTGGACGGGAGTGAGCGACCGAGGTGGAAATTGTTTCAGTGATTTCCACTGGCCGGTTTTGCGGTCGAGCCAGTTCACATCATCACGATGGAATTGCACAGCGTAGGCAACGCGCGGAATAGGAAGCAAGTTGGGACCGGAGCCATGCACTGTTAATCGTGTGAACGCTACGCAGTCGCCGGGGCGCAAGCGCACCGGTAGGAAATCGTCCGGCTCCATCGGCACTTTGCGATGCTCGTCGCCGTCGCCTGATTCAATCGAATCTAGAGTTCCATTCAGATGGGAGCCCGGAACGATTTGAAGGCAACCATTCTCTGGCGACATCGGCGTCAAGGCAGTCCAAAGGTTGAGTGCGGGGCCGTCCAGTCGAGTGTATTGGTTGTCCTGATGAAAATGGAACCGCCCACCGCCGGTGCCTTTGACGGCAGTGAATGGCAAGTACAAGGAAGATGGTCCGCCGAGCAGTTGCGTGGCAACCTGCCGAAGTCGCGGGCTATTCACGAGTGCATCAACGCGACGGCCGGCGAGATACTCAGTCGTTTGCTTCAGTTTGTCCATCGCGAGACCAATCAACTGCATGACTTCCATCACTTCATCATGCAGCGGTGTCACTGCATTATCCGCGAGGAGTCCTGGAATCACAAGGAACCCATACTTCTGAAAGAATTGAATTTCTCCCGGTGCGAGGGTAAGTGGTTTTACCGGATCAATTGGCACTGTAGTCTTCGTGGGTGACATAGATTTTTTCCTTTGTTGGTTGGAACCTAGCGGAATGACCGGCCATTGAAAATGGACTCCGCGATAGATTTTTTGTATTATTTGACCACTATGGCGACCGACCTTATTTTCCTCCACGGCTCTCTAGTCAAGCAGTGTACGGCTCGTGTGGATAAGCATTTTGATGGATATTACACCCTCCAATTGATTACCGATGGCGCAGTCGAGTTGTTTTACGATGGGACCCGGTATCAACTTCCGGCTGGTTACTATTGGCCGGCCTATCCTGGTCCGCACATTCGATTTCACGCGGCACCGGGTCGCGTTTCGTGGACGCACCGGTATCTCGCGTTTTGCGGGCCGCTGGTCAGCCGGTGGATGGCGGAAGGATTATTTCCTCGTCAACCTCAGGCGGCGCCGGTCGGTTGGAATTGTGCGGGCGAGTTTGACAAACTCTTAGCGCTGGCCCACAGCGCCGACCGCTGGGATTTACTTCGCGCCCGCAATGTACTCGAACGCTTGTTGATTGAACTCGCGGCATGTCGCACGCGGCCATCCGAGATGCCGCTCTGGCTAGAAACCACTCTCGCACGGTTGTCTGCAACCAACGAGCCACCGATCAACTATCTGGCATTAGCGAGAAATCTGGGCCTGAGTCTCAGCGGACTGCGTCGACAATTCAAACGCGCCACAGGACTGTCTCTACATACCTATGCGCTTCAATGCCGGGTGAGCGCCGCTCGGACATTATTGGCTGAAAGCCCTCTGCCAATCAAAGAAATCGCGGAACAACTTGGCTACCGGGACTCATATTTTTTCTCCCGGCAATTTCGCCAATTAGCAGGTGTGCCACCCGCTGCCTACCGGCGGAGTTGCCAAGCTTGATACAATTGGATTTGCGACATATTTGCGATTGGCGTGTCATATAAATTTCTTCCGGCAGCGACTAATCGGGTGAATGAACCACAACAACAGGCGCGGAGCCAACCGATGGACGAGTCCGAATTGCGGGCGCAATTGGAACAGTTCCATCCGGTGAGTTATGGCTGGGCGCTGAGTTGTTGTGCGAGCAACCCAATGGAAG
>CAINDI010000162.1 GCA_903847335.1 uncultured Verrucomicrobiota bacterium
ACCTTTGACGATGTATTCACCAACACGCACCGGCATCTCATCGTTGACGCGACGACCCGCGAGAATAACTTGCGGATTGTAGCCGAGTTCTTGCGCTCGGTAGGTGAGGTAATACGGATCGACGCCGATGCAATGTCCGCCGACAAGACCGGGATGATATTTATGAAAATTCCATTTCGTGCCGGCGGCTGCCAGCACATCGTCGGTATGAATCCCGACCCGGTCGAAAATCAGCGACAGCTCGTTCATCAAGGCGATGTTTAAGTCGCGCTGGATATTCTCGATAACCTTCGCCGCCTCGGCGGTCATGATGTTGGCCGCCCGAAAGACGCTCTTGGCCACCAAGCCGTACAACGTGCTCAATTCCTCCAGCGTTTCGGCGTCGCAACCGCTAACCACTTTCACGATTTTATCCACCGAATGTTCGTGGTCGCCGGGGTTGATCCGCTCCGGTGAGTAACCAATTTTAAAGTCACCGAGTTTCAAGCCGCTGCGTTTTTCCAGCACCGGTAAGGCAATGAGTTCGGTCACGCCGGGATAAACCGTGCTCTCGTACACCACGATGCTGCCTTTCGAAAGATTGTCCCCGACAATTTCGGACGCGCCGGTGACCGGCGACAAATCCGGCACGTTCGCCGGATCCACCGGTGTCGGCACACAAACGATGATGTACTTAGCTTGCCGCAGACTTTTGGCGTCCGCAGTAAAGGTGAGATTCGGATGTTTAAGATCACCGCCAAGCGTCTCGCCGTTCCGGTCGAGGCCTTGCTGCAGTTCAGCCACGCGCTTGGCGTTGACATCGAAGCCGATGACTTTCAAATGCCGGGCAAATGAAGCCGCTAACGGCAAACCCACATACCCTAATCCGACGACTGCCACTGGACCTTGGATTGTTTTCATAATTGTTGACTCCTAATTGACATCCGCTTTCAACTGTTGTCTGCGCTGGTAATCGGTCGCGCCTTCGTGAAGCAAGCGCTGCAAATACGCTCCGTACTCGTTGGGAATCGCGGTCGCGAGCTGGTGAAGCTGGTCGCGGTTAATGTAGCCCTGCCGGTAGGCGATCTCTTCCGGGCAACCAATCATCAGCCCTTGCCGGTCTTGAATGGCTTGCACAAAATTCGCAGTTTGGAGCAGCGCTTCGTGGGTGCCGGCATCCAGCCAGGCGACTCCGCGTCCGAGGACTTCCACTCGCAAAGTGCCGCGTTCGAGGAAAATCCGGTTGAGGTCGGTAATTTCAAGCTCGCCGCGCGGAGAGGGCTGGAGGTCAGCGGCAATTTGGACGACGGAATTATCATAAAAATAAATCCCCGGAACCGCATAGCGGGAACGGGGCTGTTTCGGTTTTTCAATAATGCTAATGACCCGGCCGGCCGAATCAAATTCAACCACTCCATATCGCTCCGGATCGCGGACAGGATAAGCAAAGACCACGGCCCCCTGAGTGAGTTGGACCGCGTTTTGAAGGCGCTCCTGAAGCCCAGTCCCATAGAAAATATTGTCCCCGAGAATGAGACAGACGCTGTCCTGACCGATGAACTCCTTACCGAGGCGAAAGGCGTCCGCCAGACCGCGCGGTTCGGTTTGTTCTGCATAGGAAAACTGGAGTCCCCATTGGGAACCATCGGAAAGCATCCGGCGATAAATCGGCAAATCTTCCGGCGTGCTAATGATGAGAATTTCGCGGATTTCGGCCAACATCAGAATCGACAGCGGATAATAAATCATCGGCTTGTCATACACCGGTAACATCTGCTTACTGAGGCCGGTGGTGACCGGGTATAACCGCGTCCCCTTCCCGCCCGCTAAAATAATCCCCTTCATAGTTTTTCCTCTGTGGGAGCGCTCCGCTGGGCATAATTCTGAGCAACCCACTGCTGATAATTACCCTGACTACTAATCGCCGCCACCCAATCCCGATGCGCGAGATACCACTGGACCGTTTTTCGCAAGCCGGTCGCCAGCGTATATTGGGGACGCCAGCCTAACTCCCGGCGG
>CAINDI010000163.1 GCA_903847335.1 uncultured Verrucomicrobiota bacterium
CGGTGTCAGCAATTTAATCACTGAACCAAGCGACCGTTCGCTGCTGAGAATCGGGCGACTATCGCCCTTCTGTCGGGTCGGGTCGCGAAACCGGCCTGAATAGTCATGCCGGAGGATACGACTGACGAGATCAAATTCCCGGTTGAAATCCGCAATGAAAACTGGACCTTGGATGATTGCATCCGAAATCGGCTTGGAAATTTCCGACTTGCCACCACCGGAGACAGTGGAGGGCTTATGACACAACGTTGGCTCAGCCACCGTTCCTAACAATCGCCACGAACGACCGCCGGGCTGTTTCTCCATCTGCACCAGATAACCAGAGGGCCGGACATATTTTTTTTCCGGCAGCAATTTAATATTCCCGGTTTCCCAGCTCACCGTTTGCTTCAACAAATCAAATCGTGCTGCCGCCGGCACGTAAATAATTTCCGGGTAACGCTTGTCAACTGCGTAGCCTTCCGACTGCATCACCATAATCTCGCCGAAAAGCTGAACCATTTCCTCGAAGCTGTAGCCCAACTGCGGCATGTGCGATTCACCAATCAATTCCTCGCCGAGATCGTAGCTTGGATAGACCAATGCACCGCCGGAGTGTTCCTCCTCGCACAAACCTGCCAGATTGGCCGCATAACTAATCTGCGTCTTCACTTCCTTCTTGCAGTAACCAAAATAATTGTCCGCAATCACCGTCACAATCACACCACGCGCATCGCGACAGGTCACCTTGAATGCCTGCCCGTCGTTATAAAGTTCTCCGGCTTCCCGCCAACACATCCCATCGCGCCGTTGCCGTTCCGTCGCCGCATCCCACGCCGGTAATCCGACCGCCTGCTTCGTGAGCTTTGTCAAATGCGGCGCCAAAATCACACAGCCGGTATGGCCCGACCAATGCTCCACATCCAACGCCGCATCATGCTCCGGCAAAAATGGATCACCGGCATTACTAAAAATACTCTCCACGAAATCTAGATTGCTCACCAGACTGCCCGGCGCGAAAAACCGAATCTCCATCGACTTTTGCTCCGTAAATCCCGGCACCGCCGGACAAATAATCGGCCGCAATAACAAAGAAACAAAACATTCCGCCGCCGGCGTAAATGGCAATTGCAATAACTTCTGCGGTGGCAACAGCGCCAGCCGGAGTAACTCGCCAAATACCGCTTGCGGCACTGCACGTTTGTCATCTGGAATCTGTAAACCACCCTCGGCGATATGAAAAATTCCCTGCGTCGTTCGTCGGTCGCTTTTCGGATTGTGCAAGATGCCTTGTTGCACCCGGTACGACGTGCCGTACTCGGACTTAAACTCATCGCGATCCATCGGCAGCGATAGCACTCGCGCTAAACCATACCGGTCCAAGACGAATGTACGGGCGGGTAGTTTGACGGCGAGACCGAGCGCGTTCAAATAATTCTGAATCCGTTGGTCCGCCGGCGAAAGGTAATCCGCCAAGAGTCGATCCGTCTCATGCTGATGCAATAGCAACGCACTCGTCAGATCGTCAATCTCCGGGTACTCGCCCACGCCGGTCGGCAAGCCGAGCAATGCCAGTTTGAGGTGCAGATACCGGAGCGTCTTGAAATCAGAAAAATTCTCGCGTCCTAATCCAATGGCATCATTTTGTTGCATAGGATTTAGAGTCCGGCACCATCTAGTTCGAGCCGCAAGGCAGCGAGCGATTGATTAATATCGCGAATAAAAACCCAAAGTGATCCGCCCAGACTTGCGACGCAGAGAATAAACAAAACGCCAATGACTGGTGCGCTATCAAGTCGCAACAGCGCTGACAAAAATAATCCCACAATCAGCGCAACTGCTAGCAACGCGCTGCCGCCGGCCAAAGTGATTGCCAGTCGAATCAGTTTTGCGCGCCGCCAAAGAATGCGTAGTTGCGCCTGATTTTTGACGCGAATCGCCTCCGGCTTGGACGGTAAATCATTCGCCAAAATCCGTGCCCGATCAATCGCGCGTCCGAGCCGATTCGTCATCGTGAGCAGTAGTAGGCCGGTGCCGGAGATTAAAATCGCCGGACCAATTGCTGTTTGTAAAACAGGGATAATTTCAGAAATCGATGTCATTTGGATTCTCGTGTTTTTGTATTCTTCTCACTAAACTCGCAATCGCGCAACTAGAGAACTGATGTTATAGTTTTGCGCTCATTTTGAATAGCAACAATCTGTTGGCGAACGCGCTAAAGTCTCCGGTGATACCCCTCATCCGCCGGCGGCTGGAGGTGGGGGATTTTTTGTCTCTAAATTCCCTCGCCGATGCCGGTAAGCCGTTTGCCGTCGCCTTGCTCTCGCAGATTTCACATCGGCCGGTGCTCGTTGTCACCGATGGTTTGAAATCGCAGGAAACATTTTTCAACGATCTCCAAACTTTCCTACCGGCGGCGCAATTCTATCCCGCGTGGGAAACTTTGCCGCATGAAGATAAACTTCCGCACGCCGATACAATCGCCGACCGGCTGAAGGCGCTCGCCAAACTCGATGCGCCGGTCACCGTTGCTTCTGTACAAGCTTTGATGCAGCGCACATTCTCCGGTGGTCAACTTGCCGCGCTGAAACTCTCACTTACGCTCGGCCAACGTCTCGATCTCCAAGATTTTTCCGACCGGCTCACCGAACTCGGTTATCAACCAGAATTTCAAGTCAATGAACGCGGCGACATGGCGGTGCGCGGCGGAATTGTGGATTTTTTTCCGCTCGACCGCGACTTACCGGTGCGCGTGGAACTGGCCGGTGACGAAATCGAATCCATTCGCAGCTTCGATCCGGTCTCGCAGCAATCCAAAGATAAGCTCGAATCACTCATCGTCACGCCGGCCGGTGAACTCGGCTTGCTAAAAAAGTCAGTCGAGACAACCACGCCGCTGGTAGATTTGTTGCCACGCAATGCATTGCTTGTTCTGAATGAGCCGGACGATTTGTTGCTCGCTGCCGACCAATATGCGCGGCAGATACCGGAAGGCGACCGTTTTTTTGTGCCGTGGCAACACACACTCGTCGCCGGCTTGCCGACTGTTCAACTAACCGAAGCGATTGCACTCGAACCTCCGGAGAATTATGTGAACCTCCGGTTGTCATCGCTCGATGCGTTCCGGCCGCTCGACACGCGCGCCCCGGCGCCGGAACTTGCTGAGACCATGCGCCAGCAATTCTTCGGTCAGATGGAACGTTGGCTCGCAGAAGGTTACCGGTTGCATGTGTTGTGCAGTACGGACGGAGAGTGCCAGCGGTTTGAAGAATTATGGTGCGAAGGCCGTGGATCGCTGCCGGCAACCATTGCCTATCTGAGTCGCGGTTTCATTTGGCCGGAGGCGAAACTGGCGGTCGTCACGGATTCGGAAATTTTCGGTCGCTACAAGCCGGCGCGTCCGCGACAGAAATTGCATGCCGCTTCATCGCCGGTGGCAGATTGGACGGAACTAGAACCCGGCGATTACGTCGTTCACATTCAACATGGCATCGGAAAATATCTCGGACTGAAATCGCTGGAAGTCAGTGGCACCCGGCAGGAAGCGCTCGCCATCGAATATGCGAACGAGACTCGGCTGTACGTGCCGGTGGATCAAGCGCATCTCGTAAGTAAATATGTCGGCGCCGGTAAGCGCGCGCCGAAGCTGCACGAAATTGGCGGGACGTTATGGCAACGACAGAAGTTTTCCGCGGAACGCGCCATCATGGATTTGGCCAGCGAGTTGCTCGAAATCCACGCGGCGCGGGCGACACTGGAAGGACACGCATTTCAACCGGACACCCCGTGGCAACGCGAGTTTGAAGCGGCGTTTCCCTATGATGAAACGCCGGATCAACTCACGTCCATCGAGGAAATGAAAGCCGACATGGAGGCGAAGAAACCGATGGACCGGCTGGTTTGCGGCGATGTCGGCTACGGCAAAACTGAGGTGGCGATTCGCGCGGCGTTCAAGGCGGTGATGGACGGAATGCAGGTCGCGGTGTTGTGTCCGACGACGGTGTTGGCGGAACAGCACTGGAATACATTCCGTGAGCGCATGGCCGGTTATCCGATTTCAGTGGAGATGCTCTCGCGGTTCCGCACGCCGGCAGAATCGAAAAAAGTCGTGGCGCTGCTGGCCGAAGGTGGCGTGGATATTGTCATCGGTACACACCGGTTGCTCAGTGGCGATGTGACATTCAAGAATCTCGGACTCGTGGTCATCGACGAAGAACAACGCTTCGGCGTGTTGCACAAGGAGAAATTCAAACAACTCCGGAAACTCGTGGACGTGATGACGCTTAGCGCGACGCCGATTCCGCGCACGCTTTACATGGCGCTCACCGGCGCGCGTGACATGAGCACTATCGAAACACCACCGGTGGATCGTTTACCGGTGGAAACCATCATCGCGCCGTACGACGAACGCCTCATCAAGCAAGCCATCCAACGCGAGATCAATCGCGGCGGCCAAGTCTACTTCCTCCACAACCGCGTCAAGACCATCGACGCCGTGGCCGACCGGCTGCGGACGCTGATGGAGGACACAGCCGATATCATCATCGACGTCGGCCACGGCCAGATGAGCGACGACGAACTCGAGTCCGTCATGCACCGGTTCGTCAAAGGTCACACCGACGTGCTCGTCTGCACCACGATCATCGAGAGTGGCCTCGACATCCCCAACGCCAACACCATCATCATCGACCGCGCCGACCGGTTCGGCCTCGCCGACCTCTACCAACTCCGCGGCCGCGTCGGCCGCTACAAACACCAAGCCTACGCGTACATTCTCATCCCGCGCCACATGCAGCTCATCCAGACCGCGCGCAAACGCATCAGCGCCATCAAACAATACAGTTCGCTCGGCAGCGGTTTCAAAATCGCGATGCGCGACCTCGAAATCCGCGGTGCCGGCAACATCCTCGGCGCAGAACAAAGCGGCCACATCACCGCCATCGGCTTCGACCTCTATTGCCAGTTGCTCAAAGAAAGCGTCGCCCGCCTCAAAGGCGAAAAACCAAAGCGTCTCGCGCAAGTCACGATGAAGTTGGATTTCATGACCGACGAAGCCGGCGAAACCTTCGCCCGCATCCCGACCAGCTATATCAAAGACAACCGTCTCCGCATCCAGGCCTACCGGAAGATTGCCGGCGTTGTAGAGTTACCGGAAGTCGAAGCCTTACGCCACGAGTTCCGCGACCGGTACGGCAAGCTACCGCGCGAAGTCCGGTTGCTTCTCCAATGCGCGGAAACCAAAGTGCTCGCTGCGCGGGCGCAGGTTGATGTGGTCGAGGCAAAAGAGGATAAAATCATGCTCAGCCAGCGCGGCGTTCTGTTTCAGGTCGCCGGTAAGTTTCCGCGCTTCACAAAAAATCGTCCCGAAGATAAGCTGACAGAAATCAAGAAACTGCTAGAATCATTAACCACAAGCCAATGAAACAAACGCAAAAAACACTTCGACGCCGGGTGACGACAACAGTTACCAGCCGGTATTTGTTGTCCTTGCCGGCCGATTATAACAAGCAACCGAAAAAGAAATGGCCGCTGGTTTTATTCCTGCACGGTGCCGGTGAGCGCGGCGACAATCTGGAGTTGGTCAAAGTTCACGGGCCGCCGAAGTTAATTGAGCAAGGCCAGCAATTTCCGTTCATCGTCGTCGCACCACAATGTCCGGCGGATGCGTGGTGGCAACCGGAAAAATTAGCGGCGCTGCTGGATGATGTTGAGCGCCGGTATCGGGTGGACAAGCGGCGAATCTATGTCACCGGCATCAGTATGGGTGGGTTTGGGACGTGGTTGTTGGCGCTGTCGTGCCCGCGCCGATTCGCGGCCATCGCGCCGATTTGCGGTGGTGGGCATTGGTGGGCGGTGCCGGGCATCAAACACTTGCCGGTTTGGGTGTTTCACGGCAAGAAAGATAGCGTGGTTCCCTGCGCCCGCTCCGAGGAAATGGTGGCTGCACTCCGGAAATGCGGCAGCAAGGTCAAGTTCACCGTCTACCCCAAAGCTGATCATGATTCGTGGACGGTGACTTACGAGAATCCGGAGCTTTACCGGTGGCTGCTCAGCCATCGGAAACAACCGGCATCGTGAAGGCTGTCATCCAACGCGTGACCCGCGCCGCCGTGCGCATTGATGGCCAAACGGTCGGCGCCATCGAGCGCGGCTTGCTCGTGCTGCTTGGCATCGGCAAAACCGACACGCCGGCAACGTCAGATTGGCTGATCAATAAACTGCTGGCGCTCCGTATTTTCCCCGACGACGACGGCAAGATGAACCGCAGTGTGACTGACGTTAACGGTGGCCTGCTCATCGTCTCGCAATTTACACTTTTCGGTGTGCTCGAAAAAGGGACGCGACCAAGTTTTTCCGATGCGATGCCACCGGCGGAGGCCGAATCGCTTTACCGAGACTTCATGGCGAAGCTTCGCACCACAACTGCATTACCGGTGGCCGAAGGCCGGTTTGCGGCGACGATGGATGTGGAACTGATTAACGACGGTCCGGTCACAATTATTTTGGAACGATGAGAAAACCAAACGAAACCGATCCAGAGTCGGTGCTCACCTTTGGCGCGTTACCTAATCTCGCCAATATCACCGTGATTCTCGTCGAGCCGGCGACCGCCGGTAACGTCGGCTCAGCCGCGCGCGCCATGAAAACTATGGGACTGGGCGATTTAGTGGTCGTCAACGGCGTCGAATTTAAGACCAGCATGCAAGCGAAGATGCTAGGTCACGGTGCCGGTGATTTACTAGAACGCGCCCGCACCGTGCCGACTTGGGAGGAAGCGACGAGTGGGTTGCATTGGCTGATGGGCACCACGCACCGGAAACGCCGCGCGCAATTTCCACAGGTCCTCACCTGCCGAGAAGCCGCCGGTAAAATTGCGTCGCTCTCGCAAAAACACCAGGTCGGCCTCGTTTTCGGTCGGGAGGAAGCCGGTCTCAGTGACGCCGAGTTGCGTCAATGTCAGGAAGTCGCCAGTGTGCCCCAAGCTTCAGAACATCCATCGCTCAACCTTGCGCAAGCCGTGATGATTTTTGCCTATGAGATTTTCACTGCCAGCCTCGGTGAAGTTCCGGTGCCGCGCCGGAATCTAGCGACAGTCCATGAAATCGAGTTTCTGTTGCAGCATCTGTCCAAATCATTAGGAGCGGTCGGATTTCGTCCACATCAAGGCGAGCCAGACTCGTTTCTCCGGTCACTGCGCCGGGTGTTAGGCCGCGCGCCACTGGAAAAGCGCGATGTAAATGTGCTGCACCGCATCTGCCAGCAGATTGACTACTACGTCAGCGAGCAAGAGAAGTAATTAGTTTCGCAGCGACTGAATCGGTGCCGGGATTCGGCCACCGTGATTCACGAAATCCGCACTCGCACCGGAGTTGCGGACTTCCATAATTGTGGCACCGCCAAACAAACCGCCGTATTCGACGCGGTCGCCGACTTTAGCGCCGGGCACTGGAATCAGACGAACGCCGGTGGTCTTGTTATTGACAACACCGATGGTGGCTTCATCCGCGATGATGGCGGCGATGGTTTCCGCCGGTGTGTTACCGGGAATGGCGATCATGTCGAGGCCGACGGAGCAAACGCTGGTCATCGCTTCGAGTTTTTCCAACGAGAGCCAGCCTTTGGTAACGGCGTTATCGAGAACTTCATCTTCACTGACCGGAATGAATGCACCGCTCATACCGCCGACGCTCGACGATGCAAACGCGCCACCTTTTTTCACAGCGTCGGTCAGCATTGCGACTGCCGCCGTGCTACCGGGAGCGCCGATTTGAGCAATGCCGAGTGTTTTAAGAATTTCGCCAACGCTGTCGCCGACTTTGGGTGTTGGCGCGAGTGAGAGATCGACGATGCCGAAGGCGATGCCGAGCTCGTCAGCAACTTCGCGACCGACGAGTTCGCCGACACGAGTGACGCGGAAGCTGGTGAGTTTGATTTCTTCAGCAAGTTCATTCAGCGTTAATTTTTTGCCGGAGGCCAGACGGCGGCGCAAGGCACTGACGACAACGTTCGGGCCGGAGACGCCGATATTGACGGCGGCTTCCGGTTCGCCTTCGCCGACGTAGGCGCCGGCCATGAACGGATTATCTTCCGGGATATTCGCGAACACGACGAGCTTGGCGCAGCCGAAACCTTTTTGCGCAGCGGTGGCGGCGGCGATTTCAAGAATGATGCGGCCCATTTCGCCGATGGCGTCCATGTTCACACCGGCCTTGGTGGTCGCGACGTTGATGCTGGCGCAGACGCGTTTGGTTTGGCTGAGAACTTCCGGAAGCGAACGCATCACGCAAGCATCCGCCGGTGTAATGCCTTTGTGAACGAGCGCGGAAAATCCGCCAACTAAATCGATGCCGCAGGCGGCCGTAGCTTCGTCGAGAGTTTTCGCGACAGCGAGTGCCGCCGCTTGACCGTGACCGGCGAGAAGATGTGAGGCGGGCGTAATGGCGAGGCGTTTGTTGACGATCGGAATGCCGTACTTGCGGCCAACCTTGTTGCAGGTTTCGACGAGCCGGCTGGCGCGGCCGGTAATTTTCTCGCGCAGCTTCCGGCACAGCGAGTCCATGCTCGGCGCGGCGCAATCGTCGAGGTTGAGCGCGAGCGTGACGGTGCGCACGTCGAGACTTTCGGCGTGCAACATCTGGATGGTCGAGAGGATTTCGTCGGTGCGTAGCATGCTTACCTTTCAAAACGGAGTTGGTTGGTGGCGACGAAAATATTTTCGTGCTGGAGTTTGACGGTGAACGCTTCCTCAGCGGCAATTTGTTCGAGGTCGGCCTGCAGCAACGCGAGGTCGCGCGCCGCCGGGATTTCGACCTGACCTATCAGCAGGAAATCGTCGCCTTCGCGGTGGGCGAACAGGTCGAGAATATTGATGTCTTTACCGGCGAGGTATTCACTGAACCGACGAACGATGCCGGGTTTGTCTTTGCCGAAAGCGGTGAGAACAAATCGGTCAACAGCGGTGACCGGTTTGACGACCGGTGAGACGAATTTTCTGGCGACGACTTGAAAGTCGGTGGCTTGGTCGCCGCGAATTTCGGTAGCGAGCGAATCCGGCTCGACCGGTTTGGCAAAGCTGATGACCATGATCAACGTGAAAAAACCTTCAACGACTGTTTGGCTGCAAGCGTCGATATTGCCGCCGCGCTGGTTAACAGAACGGGTGATGGCCGCAATGATACCGGGATGATCGCCGGTCAAAACGTTGAGGACGTAAGCGTTTGGAAATTGTGTTTTCATAGGTGTTCTGCGGATTCGACGTGTTGCCAGGCGTGATAAGAAGTGCGCACAACTGGACCGCTTTCGACGTGCCGGAAGCCGAGCGGCAAGGCGGCATTTCGGAGTTCAGCGAATTCGTGTGGCGTGATGAAGGCTTGCACTGGTAATTGTTCCGGTGACGGCTGTAAATATTGGCCGAGCGTGAGGATGTCGCAACCGTGCCGGCGCAGACCCCAAAAAACTTGCAGCAGCTCTTCCCGAGTTTCACCGAGACCGAGCATTAAACCAGATTTTGTGAGAATGCCGGGTCGAAATTCTTTTGCCATTTCCAGCACGCGCAGCGACCGTTCATAAACCGCACCGGGCCGGACTTGCCGGTAGAGGCGCGGCACGGTTTCGAGATTGTGAGCGAGCACTCGTAACGGCGTTTCTACCACGCGCTGGACACAATCCGCGACGCCGCGAAAATCCGGGATGAGCATTTCAATCTTGCACGCCGGTAACCGCTGATGAATTGCTTCGATGGTGGCGGCAATGTGACCGGCACCTTGGTCCGGTAAGTCATCGCGATTAACGGACGTGAGTACGGCATAATCCAGTTTCATGGCGGCGACAACTTCCGCAACGCTCGACGGTTCATTGGCGTCGAGTGGACCGGGTTGGCCTTTGTTCACCGAACAAAAATTGCAGCGCCGGGTACAGGTGTTGCCCATCAGCATGAATGTCGCCGTGCCGTGGCTCCAGCATTCGCCGATGTTCGGGCACTTGGCTTCCTCGCAAACGGTGTGGAGCTTGAAACCTTGCCGAGCCGCGCGCAATTGGAGATAGCGGTCACCGCCAGCGGGCCGCGTGCGAATCCACGCCGGGATGCGCGGACGCGCCGGTGGACTGAGAACGCTCATTTCACTTCCAACCGGCGGGCGATTCCAAATTTTTCGATGCGCTTCCGCAATGTGGCGCGTGTGATACCGAGCAACTTCGCCGTTTGCACTTGATTGCCGGCGGTTTCGGCGAGTGCGCGGATGATTAATTCACGTTCCATCGCCGGGAGAACTTTCAGCTTAGAATCTTTGCGCGCTAATGCAAACAACGGTCGGATTGCGGCATCAATCGCGGCGTTCACATCTTCCGGCGCGGTGGCTGGCGTCCGTGGATCACGAATTTCCGCCGGCAAATCATCTAGCGTCAACGTATCACCGCGCGCCACGACGGCGGCACGTTCGATGACGTTTTCCAACTCGCGCACGTTGCCGGGCCAACCATAATTGGCCAATAATTTCGCCGCCGGCGCGGCAATTTTTTTACCACGCGCCGACGACGGAACAGACTTGCCGAGTTTTTGGAGAAGATAATCCACGAGCACCGGAATATCATCGCGCCGGTCCCGCAACGCCGGTAAGTGAATGCGGACGACATTCAACCGATAAAACAAATCTTCACGGAATTTCTTCGCAGCCACTTGCCGTTCGGGTTCGCGGTTGGTAGCGGCGATGATGCGAACATCGGCGCGGAGCGTTTGGTTGCCGCCGACGCGTTGGAATTCGCCGTTTTGGAGAATGCGCAAAATTTTCGTCTGCGTTTGCAGTGGCATATCGCCGATTTCATCGAGGAAAATTGTGCCGCCATCGCATTGTTCAAATTTGCCGATGCGCCGGTCCGCTGCGCCGGTGAAGGAACCCTTTTCATGGCCAAAGAGTTCGCTCTCCAACAGATTTTCTGGGATGGCGGCGCAGTTGATGGCGAGGAACGGTTTGTCTTTCCGGAGGCTGTGATGGTAAATCGCGCGGGCGACGAGTTCTTTACCGGTGCCGCTTTCGCCGGTAATCAACACGGTGGCGTCGGAGTGCGAGACTTGGCCGATCATTTTGAAAACCTGCTGCATCGCCTCGCTCTTGCCAACAATGCCTTCGGCGTAATCTTCCTTCGACAGCAACGGTTGGTAGCTGACGATTTCGCGCATGTCGCGAGCGGTCTTGAGCGCCGCGGCAATGAGTGTTTTCAACTTCGGCACGTCGAGCGGTTTCAGGACGTAATCGTAGGCGCCGAGTTTCATCGCTTCGATGGCCGTCTGCGTTGTGCCGTAGGCGGTCATCATGATGACGAGTAATTTAGAATTGAGCTCCCGGAGCTTACGCAACGTATCGAGGCCGTTGGTCGCGCCCATTCGGATATCCATCACCACTAAATCCGGTTGCACAGCAGCGACTTGATGAATGGCGCTTGGTCCGTCTTGGGCTTCGAAGATTTGCAGCGCGTCGCTTTCGAGATTGCGCCGGAACGCCCGCCGGATATCGGCATCGTCATCGACAATTAAAATCTTGTCCATGGCTCGGTATCTTAAACCGTCAGCCGCCGGCGCTCAATGCAATTCAAAATGGCTCATCTGACGGAATGATTGGTACCGGCTCTCAATCTCCGCCGGTGTGAGAGTTTGGAGCCGGGTAAGACTGAAATTTTCGACGTTGAAGCTGGCGATGACACTTCCGTAGATGACCGCCTTCCGGAGCGTATCGGCGTTCACTTTTCCAGTTTTAGCGAGGTAGCCGGTAAACGCACCGGCGAAACAATCCCCCGCACCGGTCGGGTCGTGAATGTCTTCCAACGGAAACGCCGGCGCGCTGAAAAATAAATCTTTACCGAAGAGCAGGCAACCGTGTTCGCCTTTTTTGATGCAGACAAATTTCGGACCGAGCTTCAGTAACGCGCGTCCAGCTTTGATGAGGCTGGCGTCCTTCATCAACTCGCGCGCCTCGCTTTCGTTCAGAATCAGGCAGTCGATTTTCGTCAACAATTCCAGCAACGCGTCTTTCGCGATGTCAATCCATAAGTCCATCGTGTCCGCGACGACGAATTTCGGTTTCGTCACCTGACTCAGCACATGCATCTGGATTTGCGGCGAAATGTTCGCGAGGAAAACAAACGGCGCGCTCCGGTACTGCGCCGGCAAAGTCGGATTAAATTTCTCAAAAACGTTGAGCGCGATGGACAACGTCCGGCGATTATTCATGTTCGACTCATATTCACCCGACCACCGGAACGTCTTGCCGGTGGCAATTTCCAGACCGTCGAGGTTGACGCCGTGCTTCCGGTAGAGGTCGAGAAACTTTTTCGGAAAATCTTCGCCGACAATTCCGACGAGGTTCACCGGCGTAAAAAAACTGGCGGCAACCGCCGCATAGCTCGCCGAACCACCCAGCAAATCATGCTGTTCGGCTTGTGGTGTTTTGACGTCGTCGAGTCCGATGGAACCGGTCAATAGTAAGCTCATAGAGTTAATTTTTTAGCCACGAACCGCCTCGAATGCAAGCTCGTCACGCCTGCTAAAAATTCACTTCGGAATTTGTTCCAGATCTTCCCAGCGAGCGTAGAGTCGGATGACTTCGGCTTTTGCGGTTTCTAATTCCGCCGAAAGGCTGCCGGCCTCTTTCGCGCGAGTGGCGTAAAAATTCGGATCGTTTAATGTCATCTCCAATTCAGCCGCGCGCGTTTCGGCGGCGAGAATCGCGGCTTCCATGCCGGCGAGTTCGCGCTGCTCCTTGAAACCAAATTTGCGCGTGCGTCCCGGTTTTGCCGCGACCGGAACGAGTACCGGCGCTGGTTCTCGGCGCGATTTGCGTTCCGTGCGTTTTTCGAGGTAATACGAATAGTTGCCGGGCTGAACGAAAACGTTACCGTCATCTTCAAACGCGACAATCTGGTCGCAGATTCGGTCGAGAAAATACCGGTCGTGACTAACCACAAGCACGCTGCCGTCGAAATCCGCCAGTGCTTCTTCCAACATTCGCAGGCTCGGCAAATCGAGGTCGTTGGTTGGTTCGTCGAGCACGAGCACATTACCGCCAGTCTTGAGAACTTTCGCCAACATCAACCGGGCGCGTTCGCCACCGGAGAGTCGCCCGACGATTTCGCGGAGGCGTTCATCCGGGAAAAGAAAACGCTGCAGATAAGCGCGAGCGCCCATTGTCTGGTTGCCAAACTGGATCGTGTCGCCGCCACCGGCAATTTCTTGGAGGACAGTTTTCGTGCCGTCGAGCTGCATGCGAGTCTGGTCGATGTAATTGAAGGTGACCATTTTTCCGATTGTCACGCTTCCTTCATCCGGTGGACGAGTACCGAGGCAGAGGCGTAATAAAGTTGTTTTGCCGACGCCGTTGCGACCGACGACGCCGGTGCATTGACCGGGCTTGAGTGAAAATGTCAGATTGCGAAACAGCCACCGGTCGCCGTAACGCGCGCCGGCCGCTTCGAGTTCGACGGCGGTGTTGCCGAGTTCCGGTGCCGGTGGAATCAGCAAATCCATCTCGCGTTCTTCCGGTGGTGCTTCGAGACCTTCCACCTTGTAAAACTCGCGGAGCCGGTGCTGGGATTTCGTCCGTTGCGCCCGACAGCCGGAGCGAACCCATTCCAATTCAATCCGGAGAAACCGTTGCCGGCGGCGTTCGTTCTGCTCGGCGATTTGTTGGCGAATCGCTTTTGATTCGAGGTAGGTGGTGTAAGTGCCGGGATGCGAATAGCACCGGCCGTCGGATAATTCGATAATCCGCGTGGCGATGACATCGAGGAAATACCGGTCGTGCGTCACGAAGATGACCGCGCCGGGAAATTTTTGGAGAAATTCTTCCAGCCACCGGATGGATTCGGCATCGAGATGGTTCGTCGGCTCGTCGAGCAATAGCAAATCCGGTTGCGCGGCCAGCGCTCGGCACAAAGCCACGCGCCGTTTTTCACCGCCGGACAATTTTCCGACCAGCGCGTCCAACGGCGGCGCGGCGAGCGCTGTCACGCTGGCTTTGATGCGCGCTTCCAGATTCCAGCCGTCAGCTTGCTCGATGTTGTGGAGCAACTCCGCCATCTCCGATTCGCTCCGGTGACCGGTTTCATACCGGGAAATCCAATCCAATAAATCCGCTGCGCCGGCTTCAATGTTTTGCCGGACAGTCTGATCGCCGCGCAGTTCAAATTCCTGCGGCAAGTAACCAACCCGCGCGCCGCGTCGGCGCGAAATCTCACCGGCATCGGCCGGGATTTCACCGGCGAGAATTTTTAGCAAACTCGTTTTGCCGCAGCCGTTACGCCCGACCAATCCGACTTTTTCGCCGGGCGCGACCGAGAGCGTGACGCCGTCGAGCACGCGCTGCCAGTCAAAGGTCAGCGCCAGTTCGTTGGCGGATATTAACGCGGGATTGGGTGCGCTCATCGGCGGGAGAATACCGGAAATCGCGACGAAAGTCGCTTTCGACCTTGCCGGGGGCGAGGTTGGCCTGTAGGTTCACGAACTTCCCATGTTAACCATTTCAGGCATTACGAAATCATTTGGCGCGCGGACTCTGTTTGAGAACGCGTCGTTGCAGGTCAATCGCGGCGAACGCATCGGTTTGGTCGGGCCCAACGGTGCCGGCAAGTCCACGCTGTTTAATCTGGCGCTCGGTTACGATTGGCCGGACGAAGGCGAAGTGACCATCGAACGCGGCTCCACCATCGGCCACTTGCCGCAGGAAACCGCGCCCGCCGGCGATGAGACGGTGCTCGAACTCGCCATCGCGATTACGCCGGAGGTTGCGGAATTGCAACGACGGTTGAAAGCGTTTGAAGCCGGTCACGACGAGGAATCAGACGATTACCACGAAGTGCAAGCCCGGTACGACGAACTCGGTGGTTATCATCTCGAACCGAAAGCCAAAACGATTTTGCGCGGTCTGGCATTCCGGGAAAGTGATTTCGACCGACCGGCAAAAGCGATGAGTGGCGGTTGGGTGATGCGCGCCTATCTCGCCCGATTATTGGTGCAAGCGCCGGATTTGCTCTTGCTCGACGAGCCGACAAACCATCTTGACCTCGGCGCGTTGCAATGGTTTCAGGAATATCTAAAAAATTATGCTGGCGCGATTTTGTTGATTTCACACGACCGGGAATTTCTTAACCAACTCGTCGGCAGCATCGTGGAAATTCGCCAGTCGCAAATCTTCCGGTACCGGGGCAATTACGATGATTACCTTGTTCAGCGCGAAGCCAATGATGTGCAATTGCTGGCCGCCTACAAAAACCAGCAGAAGAAAATCGAGCAGCTCCAAGATTTCGCCAATCGCTTCCGCGCCAAAGCCAGCAAAGCGTCGCAGGCGCAAGCCAAGCTCAAGCAAATCGAGCGAATGGACAAAATCGAAGCACCGGTCAAAGAAGGTCGGAGCATCCATTTTCATTTCCCGCAACCGCAACGCAGCGGTCACCGCGTTATCAAACTTCAAGACATCCATTTTTCATACGGCACCACGACGGTGTATCGGGGAATGGAATTCGAAGCGGAACGCGGCCAGCGGATTGTGCTCGTCGGTCCCAACGGTGCCGGTAAATCTACGTTATTGAAACTGCTCGCCGGTACGCTTGGGATTCAAGGTGGCAGCCGCGAACTCGGTTTGAATGTGAAATCCGGTTACTACGCGCAATACCGGGTGGAAATGTTGCGCGCCGAACGCACCGTTCTCGAAGAAGCGCTCGACACGCCGCAAAAAGTTTCTACCGAATCCGTCCGCACCGTCCTCGGCTCATTTCTCTTTCGCGGCGACGACGTGTTCAAACCGGTCGGTGTGCTGAGCGGCGGTGAAAAAAGCCGGTTGGCACTGGTAAAATTGCTACTCGATCCTCCGAACCTGCTCTTGATGGACGAACCAACCACGCACCTCGACATGGCGAGCATTGACGCACTCATCGGCGCGCTCGAACAATTCTCCGGCACGCTCATCTTCATTAGCCACGACGTTTATTTCATCCGCAAACTCGCCAAGCACGTCCTCCACGTTGACTCCGGTGTGCTCACGCCGTATCACGGTGACTACCAATATTACCTCGATAAATCCGCAACACTCGCGCCGGTCGTGCCACCA
>CAINDI010000164.1 GCA_903847335.1 uncultured Verrucomicrobiota bacterium
ACTACCCGCGCCGCCACCACCGGTAAGTCATAATTTTGTGCGACCACTTCACCTAGTAATAATCGATATGTTGCTGGAGTTGGCATGCCGTTACGATTCCATATTCCGGTCTGTTTGCCAAGAATGACTTTGTCTTTTGGCCGGGCAATAGTATTCTTCTTACCGTAGGTATGCGCGCACTAATTTTTTCGTTCCTGCAGTTGCTTCTGATTTGTGGCTGTGCCGTCACCCCTCAGCGGCCTCCTCCCCTACCGGCGTTTGTGACCAGTGTGGCGAAGGGTCGGCCCTGTCAGACAATCCTAGGCCAGTATGCGAATCAAGGCGAAGCCTTCACGGAAAAAGGGAAAAGCCTTGGACACGGATTCCTCTCCCAATTACTTTTTGATGCCACGCCCGCTTCCAACGGCGCCGATACTGTCACCGTGCTGGAATCAGCACCGGAGGTGATTGATTTTCAGTTTTCCACAAACGGGCAATCGGTTGTCACTCACCGGATTTCCAAGTATACTTGGAGCCGCGCCACCGGTGGGCAGGGGATTTTTGCAAACTGGGATGGCCGGAAGTATGGGCAGCCATATTTTTGTGTGAAAGGTTTTTTAGCCGTTGGTATCAGTGAATCACATGGCAGTATTTTCAGTGCCGGGATGTATGCGACTGGAACCGATTGTCTCTTGCGAAAAGGGGTGGATGGCTCGCTGATTGTCCTCCAAAAGGCGAGCCACTTTGCGGTGATTGCGATTGTGCCAGTGTGCGGCAGCCATTGCACTTGGTATCGTTTCTTGCCAATTATTGAAGGCAACTAACCGTCGGTCCGGTCTGTTTGCCAAGAATGACTTTGTCTTTTGGCCGGGCGCTAGTATTCTTCCGGCATGGGAACACCCCAGATAGAAGAACCAAAATCAGAGTTCACTTGTCCAGCGTGTGGTCGACCTTTATACGACAGACGCCACCTGAACTGCGGCTACTGTGGAAAAGCAATCCCGCCGGAGATGTTACTCACCCAAGCCCAAGCCGATGAAATTGACAAGGAACTTGCTGCCGATCAAAAACGGCAGCAAGAGGTAGTTAAGAGAATAGATGCTCTCGGACCTCATATTTACGGTAAATACAGAATCTGACACACAACAAACCGATGAGCCGAACGCGGACACGACACCGCATCGGCTGCGTTGAACACCACCGGCATGCTTGAACCTGATTTACTGCTCGACGCTTACCGGCGCGGGATTTTTCCGATGGCGCTGAATGCGCGCGGCACCATCGGTTGGTTTTCGCCGGATCCGCGCGCCATCATTCCGCTCGACGACCGGTTTCATGTGCCGCACGGGTTGCGGCGGACGTTGAAGAAGGCGCCGTTTGCAATCACGTTCGACCGCGCCTTTCCGTTGGTGATGCGGGAATGTGCAGCGAACCGGGCGGAAGGGACTTGGATTTCGCCGCAAATTCATAAGAGCTACGGCCAACTTCACAAACTCGGTCACGCGCATAGCGTGGAAGTCTGGCAGGGCGCGGAATTGGTCGGCGGGTTGTATGGAGTGCACATCGGCGCGGCGTTTTTTGGCGAGAGTATGTTTCACCGGCAGACCGATGCGTCGAAGGTGGCGCTGGTGGCGTTGGTGGAACGGCTCCGGCAAAAGAATTTCGTGTTGCTGGATACGCAATGGCAGACGTCGCATCTCCGGCAGTTCGGCACGCACGAAATTCCGCGGGTGGAATACCTGCGGATTCTGGAGCGCGCGGTGACGTTCCCGGTCGAATTTTGAGCAGCGTGGTTATTTTGTAACGCGCCGCCGGCGGGCCGGTGATTCTGCCGGATTTTTCCATCTTCAGCACCGGCAGTCTGTTACGTCGAATTCACAAAACCGCCATCTGTTCGTGGCATTGGGAGTGCAGAGTAAAGCTGCGAGTGGTGAATATGAAAACAAATCAAATGTTAACACTAGAAGTTTGTGCGAGTGCGGACGTGGATTATTTGAATATGGCCGCCGCGCTCATCCGGGAGTTGCCGTATGTGTTGCGAGTGCGAGTGCATTTGGATGAGCGGCAATTGGAAATTTTGTACCGGAGAGCGCCGGGCGGACTATTGCAAGAAATTCACGCGGCGCTCCTGACGGCCGGCGGTGAAATGCCGGCGTTACGCGCGTATTGAAAACGACGAAAGGAGGCAGGGCGATGACGAAAACAATTAAACAATTCCCAACCGAGGCGGCCATCCGGCAACGCGCGCAAGAAATTTCCTTAGCGCGTGGCAGTCGGCCCGGCCATGAGATTGATGATTGGCTGCAAGCGGAATATGAATTGACGCAGCTCCCGGTGGAACATCTCGCCAAGCTGGCCGCGCCGAAGTCGAAACGCGCGAATCTTGCGGTGGCCAAAGTGGCGCACGCCGCCATCATTCTTGCCGCGAGCGGCTTGTTGCAATTTCAAAGCTGACCGGTTTTTGCTTGTTCGCGGCCCGCGCCCGGCATACAGCAACGGGCGGATGAAGACCGCAGATTTTGCTTACAACTTACCGGATGAGCTGATTGCGCAGCAACCGCTGCCCGAGCGAACGGCGTCGCGCTTGATGATTGTCGAGCGCGCCACCGGCACGATTCGGCACGAACAGTTTCGCAATCTCGGCGCGTTTCTAAAAGCTGGCGACTTGCTCGTGTTGAACGACACGAAAGTCATCCCGGCGCGCATCTGGTCGCAATCGCCAGCGGTGGAATTATTGCTCGTCGAAAATCTCGGTGACCACCGGTGGTCGGCGTTGGTCAAGCCGGGTTACCGCGCCAAACCCGGGATGAAACTCCGGTTCACACCATGGTTCAACGCCGAGATTGAAGGCGAAACCGATTTTGGCGGACGCGTGATCCGCTTTACCGGCGATGTGGATTCGTATCTCCAACACCACGGCGTGATGCCGTTGCCGCCGTACATCGACCGGAAGGTCACCGGAGCCGACCGCGACCGGTATCAAACGGTGTTCGCGCAAGCTCCCGGCGCAATCGCCGCGCCAACGGCCGGTCTGCATTTCACACCAAAACTGCTGGCGAAATTTCCGCACGCCTTTATCACTTTGCACGTCGGCATCGGCACCTTCCGGCCAGTGAAAGTTGAAAATGTCGAAGACCACAAAATGCACGCCGAACATTTCGTAATCCCAGCGGCCACTGCCACCGCGATGCAATCCGCTAAACGCATTGTCGCCGTCGGCACCACGGTGGCGCGAACGCTGGAAACCGTCGGTGCGCGCCGCGCCGCCTCCGGTACCACCGATATTTTCATCCGGCCGCCGTATCAGTTTAAAGTTGTGGACGCTTTGCTGACGAATTTCCATCTACCGAAATCCACATTGCTGATGTTGGTGAGCGCGTTTGCCGGGCGGGAATTGGTTTTGCGCGCGTATGCCGAAGCGATCCGAGAACGGTATCGGTTTTTCAGCTACGGCGATTGCATGTTACTGGTTTAGGCCACAGTAGCGAAGCGGCCATCGCCGCCGCCAAGACGCCGCCGACTGCACCGAGCGTCAGAGCGGTGGGAATTTGGCAGACCGGGGCAACTAACATCTTCCCGCCAATCAAAACCAAAATTACACTCAGTCCATAGTGCAGCCGGTGGAACAAACTGAGTGCGCCTTGCACGGCGAAGAATAACGCTCGTAAACCCAGCACGGCAAAAATATTGGAGGTATAGACGATGAATTTATCCTGCGTAATCGCCAAGACCGCCGGAATGGAATCGACGGCAAAAATCAAATCCGTTGTTTCCACCACCACTAGCACGAGCAATAACGGCGTTGCCCAGAGCCGGCCCTCCCGGCGCACGAAGAATTTTCCGCCGACATATTCCGAAGTGACCGGGACGAACTGGTGAAAGAGTTTTAAGACCGGATTTTTCTCTGGCGTAACAGTTTTGTTTTTCGCCAGCCCCATTTTCAAACCGCTGACGATGAGAATCGCGCCGAAAAGATAGACCACCCAGTGAAAATGTTGGAGCAGCGCCACGCCGGTCACGATGAAGACTGCCCGGAACACCAGCGCACCGAGAATTCCCCAGAACAAAACTGGGTGCTGATGTTCAGCCGGGACGGCGAAATACGAAAACAACATCAGAAAAACAAAAAGATTATCCACGCTCAGCGATTCTTCGATGAGGTAGCCGGTGAGAAATTGCAGCGTCGCTTCTTCGCCTCGGTAATGTGCGATTACACCGGCAAAGCCGAACGCCAACGCCAGCCACACCGCACTCCAGCGGACGGCTTCCCGGAAACTAATCGCTTGCGCTCGGCGGTGAAACACGCCGAAGTCGAGCGCGAGCATCACCACCACCAGCGCGCCGAAAATTGTCCACAGCAGTGTGTCCGTTGCCATGCTGGCAGTGTGCGGAGGCCGGTAAAAATTGTCAACCGAAGCCTACCGGTATGCATTGTTGACTTAGGTCAACGCGCGGTTTAGTGGTTCATGAGAAACTTCTCACATGAAACCCATCAAACTCATTCAAGCCATCAAAAAGAAACTCACCGAACACCAGCCCGGCTGTTGCAGCTGCGGCGGCACGCCGACCGCGTCAAAGCCACCCGCGCCCCCCAAGAAAAAGAGCTAAAATCTGAACTTGCCACGGGAACACGGCGCGTGGGGAATTTTGCTCATTCCCTTTGCGACCGCCATCGGAATTGCCGGTATCTTCAACGCACCGGTCGCGTTACTACTGGTGAGCGTGCTCTGTTTTTATCTGGCGCGAACGAGCTTTCTGAAAGGCGATTATCGGGGAATGGCCGGATTGCTTGTCGTGAGTTTGGTTGCAGTATTGCCGGTGGTACTCATTTGGCACCGGTGGTGGTTGATTGCATTCGGTGCCGGCGTGGCACCGGTGGCATTTCGCCGAACCGAACGCAGCCTTGCGCTACAATTAGCGGCGGTGGCCGGGCTGACATTGACCGCGCCGGTGGCTTGGTATGTGGCGACCGGGCTGTTGAATTGGCCGGCGTGGCGGTTGTGGTTGGTGAACGCATTATATTTTATCGGCCGTGTGTTCTACGTCAAAATGCACATCACGGCAGCCAGTCAACGGAATGGGAGCCGACTTCGTCTTGGCGCACTAACGCTGGCATACCACGGCGTGCTGGCCGGTGTGGCCGCTAGTTGGTGGCCGGTCGGTTTAGCATTCGTTCCGGGAATTATTCACGCAGTAATTGGTACCGCCCGATTGACGCCGGTCTTAAAAATTAAACAAATTGCATGGACAGAAGCTGCTGTATCTGTGGTGTTTGGGGTAAGTTTTGTTGTTGTAATGAGATTTTTCCGGTAAAAATACTTGCCATCTGACGGATGTGTGTTAGTTTTGTAGTACTTTCCTAACTCGGTCATGAGTAAGCCGAGCGAAATCTCCAAGAAGATTGTAGTATCCAAGTTGATTGTCTTTCCTCGCTGATCGTGGTTCCACGACGATAGTTTTTCCTCGATGAATTTTGTTGCGAGGTACTATTTATGAAATACATTTATACAATCATTATTGGAGTCTTGGTCTACGCAGGTTTCGCCACGCGAACGTTTGGTTATCTTGACCTCACAACCGCGGGCGCTAGCGTTGACTATTACGGAACAGTGTTCACACAGGAGCAAACCCAACCAGCCGGAACAGGTGTTTTCGATTCATTCTTGCGGATTCAGGCGAATGGCACGGAATCGGGCTACAACACCTCCGGAACTCCAGCCCCGTTGGATGATAAAAGGGGCGCTTGGACGCATAACCTGCAACTCAATCAGTTGGCCCAAGTCACTGTCAATGGAGTCAAATACTACGACTTCAATCTCGATATCAACGAACCATCGAGCGATACTCAGAGTCTACTTTCGCTGGATGTGCTCAAGTTTTACACTTCCGCCACTGGCAGCAAAACCACGGAGGAAGAATTAAATTCGTTGGGCACATTGCGCTACGACCTCAGTGCGCATGGAACGACCTATGTTTTGCTGGATGCGAAAACCGGCAAGCCCGGCAGTGGTAGTAGCGATATGCAAATGCTGATTCCTGTCAGCACCTTTGCCGGTGCGAAGGCCACGGACTACGTTTATCTCTATTCGCAATTCGGTTCCCACGCTTCCTCCGGTGGTGGATTTGAAGAATGGAGCGCGGCAACCGGTAGTGTATCCGGTTCAGTCGCGGCCGTTCCCGAACCCAGCACCACCGCTTTGTTTGGTGGCGGACTCTTGCTCGTCCTCGGCTTCGCCTGGAAGCGCCGCACGCAAGCCGCCGCTTGAAACGCTATTTCGCCGCGCGCCGGTGAATCGTTCGCGAGGAGACGCCGAGTAATTTAGCGGCTTTCTCTTTATCGCCACCACACACGGCCAGCGTCTCGCGAATTAACCGGTCTTCTGCCGCCGCGAGTTTAGTGCCAATCGGAAATGTGACCGCCGGACCATGTACGGCGACACCGGTCTGACCGGGCGCGGAGAGCAATTGGAAACTCTGAATGACCGGCACCGTCGCCACCGCCAAAGCGCGTTGGAAAGTATTTTCCAATTCGCGAATGTTCCCCGGCCAGTTGTGCGCCAAAAGTTGTTCCACCGCTGGCGCGGCGATACTATGAACATCTTTCTGCATTCGGGCGGCGTATTTCTTGAGAAAAAAATCTGCCAACAGTGGTAAGTCATCCTTCCGGTCACGTAGCGCCGGCAAGCCGATATGCACGACATTCAACCGGTAATACAAATCTTCGCGGAATTTACCGGCGGCAATTGCCTTCGGCAAATCCACATGCGTCGCGCTGATAAGTCGCACATCCACCTGCTGATCCTTGTTGCTGCCGAGTCGTTGAAACCGGCCATCCTGCAAAACGCGCAGCAGTTTCGCCTGCAACGCCGGACTCATCTCGGCCACTTCATCGAGGAATAACGTGCCGCCATCGGCGAGTTCAAACTTACCGGGCTTCGAGCCTGCCGCACCGGTGAACGCGCCGCGTTCGTAGCCGAACAATTCACTTTCGAGCAACGTCTCCGGGATTGCCGCGCAACTAATTTTTACCACCGGTCCGCTCCGGCGATTGCTGAGCGCGTGGAGAATATCGGCGACGACTTCCTTACCGGTTCCGCTTTCGCCTTGCACTAAAATACTCACATCCGTCGGCGCAACTTGCCGTAGCAATTTTTTCACTACCACCATCGCCGGCGTATTGCCGATGAGCGATTCTTCCGTGTGTTGTTGCTGAAGTTGTTCGCGGAGTTGCCGGTTCTCATTGGCTAGATGCTGGCGCTCGACCGCTTTGCTGATGGCTTTGAGTAAATGTGTTTTATCGAGTGGTTTCTCGATGAAATCGTAGGCGCCGAGCCGGGTGGCTTCGATCGCTTTCTCAATGCTGCCGTGGCCGGTAATCATGATGACTTCCACACCAGGCCGGAGCTGTTTGGCGCGCCGGAGAACTTCGATGCCGTCGAGGTCCGGCAACATTAAATCGGTAATCAACAAGTCCGCGCCATCAGCTTTGAAGCGGGCGAGACCTTCCTCACCGGTGGCAACGGCGGTGACCCGGTAGCCTTCTTTGATGAGAATTTTTTCAGCAGCGTTTCGCAACGCTTCTTCGTCATCCACCAACAAAATATCCGCGCGTCTGGCCATGGATTGACTCTACTGCGTCGGCAGCTCAATGACAAATGTTGTTCCGGTGCCAGGCGCGCTTTCACACCGAATCGTACCGGCGTGTTCGACGACCACTTGTTGCGTCAACGGCAATCCCAAGCCGGTCCCGCCGACTTTCGTGCTGAAAAATGGTTTGAACAAATTTTGCCGTTCTTCCTCGGTCATTCCCTTACCGGTATCGGCGATGCTCAACCCCACCCAGCCGTCGCGCGCCGCTGTGCGCACCGTGAGCGTGCCGCCGGTGGGCATCGCTTCGAGCGCATTGCGAATGAGATTCAGCACCGCTTGCCACAGTTGATCTTCATCGGCTTGCAGTACCGGTAGGTTGCCGGCAAAGTCCGTCACCAGCTTCACGTGGTTGGCCGCGAAGGAGGAATTCATGAACCCCAGTTGTTGGTCCAGCAGCTCGTTGAGCGCGACCGGCTGACAACGCGGTCGGGGCAGCCGCGCAAATTTTAGATAATCTTCGGTGACGCGTTGGACGCGTTTCACCTCGGAGTCGAGCGCCCGGAGCAATTCACGCGCTTCACCGCCGGTGGCCGGATTTTGGTGTGTCAACGCCGCCACTTCATCACGAATCAATTCAAGATTGAGTGTGACCGAGCTGAGCGGATTCCGGATTTCATGCGCCAACCGCGCCGACATCGTGCCAATCACGGCGAGGCGTTCGGATTGGAGTTTATCTTCTTCCAGCCGTTTGCGCTCGGTAATATCGCGCAAAATTGCGGAGCGCCCGATGGGATTTCCTTGCGGATCGCGCAGGAGCGAAACCATCACTTCCACCGGTACCTCCCGACCATCTTTCGCGAGCCGGCGGGTTTCCAGATGACAATGGCCGTGGCCCAGAATATCGCGTTCAATTTGCACCAGCTCGCCTTGCCGGAGTAATTCCGGCGGGATGATTTCGCTGAGGTGCCGGCCCAGAATTTCCTCCGAAAGCCAACCGAAAACGCGTTCCGCCGCCCGGTTCCACGACCGGAAATGCCCTTCCATATCGAGCGAGAAAATCACATCCGCCGAGTCATTCACAATGCTGTCGAGTTGTTGCAAGTGCCGGTGGCGGTCGCTGGCGATATACGCTTCGGTGGCGAGCGCGGCGTCGAGCATGAAAACTTTTTCCAGCGCGGCAATCGTCGCATCCGCGCGACCGGGATCGCCGGTAAAGTGTTGGCGGATCAGCGGCGTCAGCAAATTGAAAAGTAACCCATGCTCCAACAAATACCAACGCGAACTCAATCCAACCCGTTCATGGGCTTGCCCGATCCGGAGCCGGTTAGCAAAGTACGCTTCGTCAAAAATTCCCTCGGTGATGCGAAGTAGGTAATCCCGCTGGATTTGTTTAATCCGCGCAATCGTCACGGTATCGCGCAGCAATTCCGCGGTGGCTGGAAACTTCAGCAAGTGTGCGTAAAATGTCTCCACAATGGCGTCCACCTGCGGTTCCAGCACCGGCCGCAGCGCTCGCAAAAGTTGCGCATCATCCTCGGTCAAGCCGAGGAAAGCCAAGCGTTGTTCGCGTTCGCCCGAAGTCATCGTGCCACCAGCCTACGAAGGTGGTTCCGGAAAGTCAATTGCCGCGCCATTTGTCACCAGAATCGTGTGCGGATTGTATTTACACTTGAAACTCAATCGTCCCCAAACCGAAGATGGAGTGAATGAACACGATGAAGACCTTCTTATTGCTTCCTCGCACGCATGAACGGCGGATCCCGAACGGCATCAATGGATCACAGCCTCGGTCAAGGTATAGTGACGATGTGGGATTGCTTCGAATTGACGGACAGGAAATTCCCTTGGCGAAGATTCTTGGGAAGCCTGCCAAGGCTGGGTTGGAATAATTCTGGAGCGGGTGGGCGTTTATTCCTTTACCGTCAGGGCCCGGAGGACCGCATCATGAACGACTGCATGCCCTTGGGCGCCCAGATGGGCCTTGTCCCGGGCAAAATAGTTCTGTTGCAGTGCTTTTTCGGCACTAACCTTGTGAAACTCCGCAGCAATATCGACTAGGCCGGTCTTTTGTTCTTGAGCCACCTCTTGAACGGCGACAGCCAGTTCCTGCATTGTCTCCCACCGCTCGTAGCTCGGGCAGGTAGTCAGGAGCAAGATATCGGCCTGACCTTTCGTCGCGCGCCGGACGCGATTCACGGCGAGCCGGAGATACTCCTTGAATAACGGTCCGCGGATGTTGTCATCCCAATCATTGAAGCCAAACCAGATGGTCACTAAGTCGGGCGCCGGGGCGTCTTGGAGCCAGCGCGGAATCAGAATCGTGTTCTGACTGAGAGTGGTTCCCCCGATGGCCGGATTGACCAGCGTCACTTCGCCGCCGTAGTTCTCTTTGAGCTTCTTGACGACCTCTTCGGACCAAAGCTTCGGCCGGTTCGCCCAATGGCGCTTGTCGCTGAGCGAATCGCCCATCGTCAC
>CAINDI010000165.1 GCA_903847335.1 uncultured Verrucomicrobiota bacterium
GATTGTTTGCGTCCGGTCGGTCAAGACATTGATTTTTACCGACGGCGGAATGGAGGAGCGCAAACGCGGCAGCAACGCTTTCACCCGGTCCGCTGTCTCGATGATATTGGCACCCGGCTGACGTTGGATGTCGAGAATGACGGACGGTTTATTGTTCACCCAGCCAGCGAGTCGAACATTCTCAACATTGTCCACCACATCGCCAATGTCACCGAGACGGACCGGCGAGCCTTTTTTGTAGGCGATGATGATTGGCTTATATTCTTCCGCCGATAAAATCTGATCGTTTGCACCGATGGCGTACGACTGTCGTGCGCCGTCGAAACTGCCTTTCGGAGCATTGATATTGTTTTGCTGTAACGCAGTGCGGACGTCTTCGAGGCTCAATCCGAGATTGGCAATCGCCGCCGGATTGATTCGCACGCGCACCGCCGGTTTCTGGTTGCCTTCGATGGTGACGAGTCCAACACCGGTGACCTGACTGAGTTTTTGCGCCAACACCGTGTCGGCGAGGTCGTTCACTTTTTCCAACGGCAACGTGTCGGAAGTAATCTGCAGAGTGAGAATCGGTGTATCGGCCGGGTTGACTTTGTTATACGTCGGCGGATTCGGCATGCTTTTCGGTAGTACGCCACCGGCGGCGTTGATGGCCGCTTGTACATCTTGCGCGGCGGCGTCGATGTCACGATCGAGATTGAATTGCAAAATAATCGTCGTGTTGCCAAACGAACTCTGTGACGTCATCTGCGCTAGGCCGCTAATCTGACCGAACTGGCGTTCGAGCGGCGTGGTGACTGAAGAAGCCATCACGTCTGGACTCGCGCCGGGATATTGGGCTGTGACTTGAATCGTCGGGAAATCCACCGGCGGCAATGCCGAAATCGGCAACAGCATATAGCCCAGCATTCCCATCAGCACGATGCCCACCATCAAGAGCGACGTGGCGACCGGCCGGTGGATGAATGACTCGGAAATGTTCACGTTATTTTCCCGGCGCGCCGGTCTTCACTTTCGAGCCGGCTTGCAACCGGTACTGACCATCCACCACCACCGCTTGGCCGGCTTGCAATCCTTCATCAATCAACGCCTCGCCGTTTTCCATCTGCGCGACTTTGATCGGTTGGATGGCAACGGTCTGGTCATCTTTAATCACAAATGCGTACGGCCCATCCGGCCCGCGTTGCACCACTGACGCCGGCGCGACGAGGCCGCCTTTGCGCAGCGTCAGCAACAAGCGCGCGTTGACAAATTGGCCGGGCCACAATCGTAAATCTTCATTCGGAAAAGTCGCCTTCAACCGAATCGTACCGGTGGTGACATCGATTTGATTATCAATCACCGCAAGCTGACCGGTCGCGAGCAGAGTGTGATTATCACGATCCACCGCCAACACCGAAATGTCACCGGCAGCATGTTCCTTCTGAATCGCCGGCAGCATTTGTTGCGGCAGTGTGAACACGACGGAAATCGGTTTCAATTGCGTCACCACCACCAAACCACCGGCATCCGTGGCGTGGACGATGTTGCCTTGATCAATGAGGCGCACGCCGGTCCGTCCGTCAATCGGCGACGTGATCGTCGTGTAGTTGAGTTGCACTTGCGCGCTGTTCACCGCCGCCGCGAGTTGATTGACCAATGCCTGTTGCGTGTCGAAGACCTGCTGTGCGATGACCTTTGCCGCGAGCTGTTCGGCATCACGCTGCAAATCTAGACGGGCGTTCGCCAGTTGCGCCTCGACCTGCGCGAGTGCGGCGCGGAACGGATCCGGATCAAGTTGCGCCAACACGTCACCGGCTTTTACATCCTGACCTTCGGTGAAAACGACCTTCTTCAGTTCGCCATCGACCCGAACATGAATGGTGACCGAGTTGAACGCTTGCACCGTGCCGAGTCCATCGAGGTAAATCGGCACATCTTTTTGCACGACGCGCCCCGCCACCACCGGGACCAGCGGCATTCCGACAACCGCTGGCTTGCCGGCACCCGACCGGCAACTGCGCACCCAGCCAAGGATGACCACCAAGCAAACCAACCCAATTCCAAATTTTATTTTATTCGACATACCCATCCTTCAAGTTAAACGCTAATTTCAAACAACTGTTTAACATCGCTTTTGCCTCCTGTCAATTACCAGTCGCCGGCGGTGTGAATTGGGAATTGACAGCACTTACCCGATTGCACTATTTGTGGTGGCCAATTTCTATGAACACCACCGTGCCGTTAAAGTTTTCTGCACCGCTCGACTCTGGCTTTCAGCCCGCCGCGTTGATGAACCGCCAGTATTTGCAATCGTTGCGAGCGCCGGTGCCGCTTGCGCTTGCGGTCGAAGGCGAAAATGGTCGCGTGTCGCGCTTTGAAATAGTGGTTTCGCCCGATGCGGATGCGGCGGCGTTGCAATATGTCGAACGCATCGTCAAATTTTTACTCTGGGCGCGCGGCGGTTGGAAACTCTATATCGGCGGACCGGCAGCAATTGGCCGATTCATCCAGAAAAACTATTCGCTAACCGGTGCCCGGAAGTTTGACGTCAAGATGATGGCGCAGGCGTACGGCAAAAAATTTCAAGTAGTGGTGACGACTGCGGCAAAGGTACCGGCGAGTCGCGAAAGCCAGCTCGCCGCCGGTGGACATCTCAAGGGATACCGGATTGGTTTTGACCTCGGCGCGAGCGATTACAAAGTTTCGGCGGTGGTGAATGGCGAAGCGATTTTCACCGAGGAAATGCCGTGGGATCCGAAGACGCAAGCGAATCCAGCGTATCATTACCACTATGTTTCGGCAGCGTTGCATCGGGCGGCAGCACAAATGCCACGAGTAGATGCCATTGGCGGCAGTTCCGCCGGTGTCATCGTCAATAATGAGATTCGGGTCGCCTCCTTGTTGCGAGCGATTCCGAAGCACCGGTTTCCGGAGGCCGCCGGTATTTTCAAGCGCATTGCCAAAGAATGGCGCGTGCCGCTGGTGATGATGAATGATGGCGATGTGACGGCATTAGCCGGCGCGTTGTCGCTCGGTACCGCCGGGATGCTGGGTGTGGCGATGGGTTCCAGTCAGGCCGGCGGATTCATCAACCGGAAAGGTCACATTTTAGGTTGGTTAAACGAACTCGCTTTCGTGCCGGTGGATTATAATCCTGCGGCGGCGACCGATGAATGGAGCGGCGACCGTGGTGTCGGCGCGCAATATTTTTCGCAGCAGGCGGTGAACAAGCTTTTGCCGGCGGCCGGGATTAAAGTACCGGAGGCGCTGGGTTTACCGGAGCGATTGTTGAAAGTTCAAGAGTTGATGTCGCAAGGCGACGAACGCGCAGCGAAGATTTACGAAACGATTGGGATTTATCTTGGCTATGCGATTCCGCACTATGCGGATTTCTACGATTACAGCCATGTGCTGATTTTGGGGCGAGTGACCACCGGTAAAGGTGGCGACATTGTGCTTGCGAAAGCGCACGAAGTTTTGCGGAAGGAATTTCCAGAAGTTGCCAAGAAAATCAAACTCCACGTTCCTGACGAAAAAAGCCGGCGCGTCGGTCAAGCCGTCGCGGCCGCTAGCTTACCGGCGGTATCTAAATGAAATTAAATAACGCGACTGCAGAAATTTTTATTCCTGATGGTCTGCCGGTACCGGCGGCGCTGAAACGAATCACGCATCTTGGCATCGGAGCGCATCAGGACGATTTGGAGTTCATGGCGTTTCACGGAATTTTGGATTGTTACCACCGGGAAGACCAATGGTTTGGTGGTGTGACTTGTACGAATGGCGCCGGTAGTTCGCGAACCGGTCCTTATGCACAGTTTACCGATGCGCAAATGATGACCGTGCGGCGCCGGGAACAGAATACGGCGGCAGCGGTCGGCCGGTATGGTGCAATGATTCAACTGGATTATCCTAGCAGCGGCGTGAAAGCGGTGGGCGCGACACCGTTGCGGGCGGATTTGCAGCAGATTTTTTCGACGACGCGGCCCAAGGTGGTTTATACGCACAACCTCGCCGACAAACACGATACGCACCTCGGTGTGGCGGTGGCGGTAGTCGAGGCGTTGCGCTTGTTACCGGCGACGGACCGGCCGGTAAAAGTGTACGGCTGCGAAGTTTGGCGCGATCTCGATTGGCTGCCGGATGCAGATAAAGTGTTGATGAATGTCAGCAGTCATGAGAATCTAGCAGCCGCGATTAACGGAGTATTCGATTCGCAGATTGCCGGCGGGAAACGTTATGATTTGTCAACGGCCGGCCGGCGGCGCGCGAATGCAACAATGTTGGACTCGCATGCGAGTGATACGGCGACAAGTTTGATTTTCGGGATGGACCTAACGCCGCTGGTTGCGGATCCGACGCGCGATATCGTCGGGTATGTGACCGGGTTCATTGAGAAATTCCGGGAAGATGTGAGCGGAAAATTAAAGAAACGACTAACACCCTAAAAGGAGAATGATCATGAAGGTTGGATTCTACGGACACGTTCGGCAATACCACAATATTAAGAAAGAAATCGACGACAACATCGCGAAGGTGTTGGAGAGCGGCGAGTACGTACAGGGGCCGATGAACAAGCAGTTCGAAAAAGAACTAGCGGCGTTCCACGGCATGAAACACGCCATCGGCACCGGCAACGGCACCGACGCCATCTGGCTCGCGCTCATGGGTCTCGGAATTGGGCCCGGCGACGAAGTCATCACCAATGCGAATACCTTTTTTGCGACTGCGGAAGCGATCTGGATTGCCGGCGCGATAGCGGTCTTGATTGATTGCGATCCGAAGACGAAGTGCATTGACCCGGCGAAAATCGAAGCCGCCATCACACCAAAGACCAAGTGCATTATCCCAGTTCACCTCTACGGCCAATGCGCTGACATGCCGGCCATCAAGAAGATTGCCGATAAACATAAACTCTTCATCATCGAAGATAACGCGCAAGCCATCGATGCCGCCGGCGACACATTCAAAATCGGCGAACTCAGCGATGCGATGACGACTAGCTTTATCATCCAGAAAAATCTCGGCACGTTTGGTGACAGCGGCGCGATCTTGACGAATAACGAACAGATTAACAAGGTGACCCGATTGCTCCGGGCGCACGGCTCACCGGCGCGGAACGTTCACAGCTTCGGCTTCAACAGCCGGTTAGATGACATTCATGCGGGTATCCTCAGCGCGAAACTCAAGCACATCCACGAGTGGAACGACCAACGCGGCAAGTGGGCGGCGCGGTACACTGCCGGATTGAAAACTCCGAAGAACTTCCTCTTGCCATACGCCAAACCCGGCTACCGGCACGTCTGGCACCTCTACGCCATCGAAGTCAAAGACGCCGCCAAGCGCGATGCGTTCGTTGATTTCCTCGTGAAAAACGGCGTCGATGCGAAGACGCATTATTCCATCGCGATTCACAAGCAAGCCGGTTATCCGTGGGGCAAAGGTGCGCGGATTGTTGGCTCACTCGCCAATGCGGAACACAACGCGGCGACCTGCGTCAGCTTGCCGATGTTCCCTGAATTGAAGGCTGAAGAAGTTGATTACGTCATCGCGAAGTGCCTCGAGTGGGACGCTGCACAATAATGAAACCTTACCGAGTTATTGTCGTCGGCATGGGGAAGCGTGGGATGCACCACGCGCAAACCTTCGTCACCAATAAACGCTTCGAGCTAGTCGGCATCTGCGATATCGATCAAGCTCGGTTGGCCGCCGCTGCACCGAAGCTCGGCAATCCGAAAATCGGAACTGATGCGGCGCAGCTGGCGAAGGAATTGAAGGCGGATGTGTTTTGTTTCTGCACGTTGCCGAATCTCCGGTTGCCGCTCGTCAAGCTTGGCATTGAAACCGGCGCAAAGTTGATTGCGTTTGAGAAGCCGGTGGCGATGAGTAGCACCGAAGGTATTGAGATTAAGAAAGCACTCGACGCCGCCGGTGTGAAAGCCGTGGTCAGCCACCAGCACCGGTACGGTGAACATTACAAGAAAGTGAAAGAGATTGTCGCTAGCGGCGCGCTCGGTCATGTTCACACTGTGTACGGCACGGCCACCGGCTGGGCGGCGCACATGTTGAGCCACCTAATTGATTACACCTGCTGGTTTAATGATTATGTGCCGGCCCAATGGGCGATGGCGCAAGCCGCCGGTCGCGGCAAACTCGCAGATTTGCACACGTCGCCGGATTATGTGGCGGGCGTGGTGCATTTCCA
>CAINDI010000166.1 GCA_903847335.1 uncultured Verrucomicrobiota bacterium
GAACTTATTGGCCGTGCTGACCCGGTGGATGAAAACGAATGAGCCGACGGAACGGAATTATCCGACTGTTCCGTTTAACTCACTGGAGATCGCCGCATGAGGAACCAGTCGCATAAACGGGATATTTCGACAGGCTGCTAGAGATGTGGCCCCGGTTAGATTTTGATCACATTGGAGCCACGGCTAGCGTGGTGCTCAGTGGAAAATATATCTACTTACTAGACAACCAAGGAATCTGCGTGGTCATTGAACCGGGGCGCACCTTCAAACAGGTGGCCTACAACCGGATGGATATGCTACTCCAGCACCCATGGCCGGTCGGTACGCGCGAACGAACTCCCAGCGCCCCTATTTTTGCCGGTAAGGATATTTTTATCCGCGGTGAGAAATATCTCTATTGCATCGGCGCAGAAAAATAACTCTGGCAATTAGATTCTTGCTCGTTGCATTTTCCCAGACTGGAAGGTATTGTTTTCCTTTGAAGTATGGTTCGTATTCGCACTAGTCGTTTGGCTATGAGAAGCGTTTTTGTTTGGGTCATGTTTGCCCTGTCAGGTTATGCCCAAACCAATCCGCCACCGGTCGTTCCTGCAATTGCCAATCTCGCCCCAAAAGTTGTCGACGCCGATGCGCACCGGTTTTTTGAGAAATACCGGGAAGCAGTTCTACTCGTCCGTGAAGGTCATCTCCAAAGCGCCGCCATCACGATGGATTTACTTTCGCACACGATTCACGGCTCGCCGTGGCTCGACATTGCACTTCTCAAACACGCTCAACTCAACGAAACCGCCAACGACCGCGCCGCTGAAGATAATTACACTCTCATCCTCCACCGGCTTTCCAATGCGCCGTATTTTCAAAGCAATGCCGAGCGTACCCAACTTTTCGGCGTTGCGATGCGCAACACCGCGTACAACGGCATCAATCGCATTCGCCTCCGGCGGCTCCGCGACGCCATTAATCGCTACCACAACCGGTACGCTGAATATCCAGAGTCACTCGCCAAACTCGCCATCCTCGGTTACACCGACATGGAAAATATTCACAACGCGAACAACCACCTCTTCCGGTACCTTCCGCGCGAACCGCGCATGAATCCATTCATCACCTACCAGCGCTACGAAATGGAAACTATCGACCCAGAACCATTCACCGTGAGCAGTCCGATTCTCGAAGGCACATCGCAAGTCAGCGAAAATCCGCTCCGGTACGCGGCATTGATTCGTGTCCCCGGCACCCGAGATCCGGTGCGCGTTGTCGAAAATCAACTCGTCCAAAATTTCTTTGTCGTGACCATCGCTCATGACGGCGCAATTTTCTCCGCCGCCAACCGGGTCATCGTACTGGCGACACCGTAATGAAATTATTTTTCTACGGCGCCGACCAAACCACCACCGGTTCTCGGCATCTGCTCGAAGTGAACGGTCAGCGGCTCCTCATCGAATGCGGCATGTTCCAAGGCCGCCGCGACAAAACTATTGATTACAACACCCGTCTTGGATTCCTCCCCGGTAGCGTGGATGCGTTGGTGGTCAGCCATGCGCACATTGACCACACCGGCATTATTCCGGTGCTGTGCCGGGACGGATTCAAAGGGAAAATTTTCGCCACTGCCGCCACCACCGACCTCTGCCGGTTCATGCTCGTGGACAGTGCGCACATTCAGGAACAAGACGCCCAGTTCCTCAGTAAAAAACTCGCGAAGAAACATCTTCCACCAGTCGCGCCGCTCTACACGCAAGCCGATGCCACCGCGGCGCTCGATCAATTTGTACCGGTAGCTTACCACCAACCCGTACCGGTGATTAACGGCGTCACCGCCACCTGGATTGACGCCGGACACATTCTTGGTTCTGGCATCATTCTTCTCGACATCGAAGAAGGTTCACGCAAATACCGGCTCGCCTTCAGCGGCGATCTTGGCCGAGGCCACAACGACATTCTCTGCGACCCCGAAATTCCGCAAGATGTCGATTACCTACTCACCGAAAGCACCTACGGCAATCGCATCCACGAACCGCTCGGCGACGTGAATGACCGAGTTTGCCAGATTATCAATCACGCCATCGACCGCCGTGGCAAAATCATCATCCCCTCTTTTGCCGTCGGTCGCACCCAACAATTGCTCTACACGCTTTACCAACTCCAACAGTCCCGGTGCATCCCTTCCCTGCCGATTTACGTGGACAGCCCGCTCGCCATCAACGCCACCACTGTTTTCCGCCGGCATCTCGAAGGATTCAATCCGCAATTCGCCGCGCTCATGCACAACGGCGACAATCCATTCAGCATCGTCAACGTCACCTACATCCAGAGCGTTGAAGAATCCATGGCGCTGAATGATCTAACCAAACCGTGCATCATTCTCAGCGCCTCCGGGATGGCCGAAGCCGGCCGCATCCGCCACCACATCCGCAACACCATCGAAGATAAACGCAATACGATTCTCATCGTCGGCTGGTGCGCGCAACACACTCTCGGCGCCCGGCTCGCCAGCGGCGACAAACAAGTTAACATCTTCGGCGAACTCCACACCGTCCGCGCCGAAGTTGACACCATCGACGCATTTTCCGGTCACGCCGATATGAATGAACTCCACCGGTGGACCGAACAGATTACCGGTCCGCAGCGTGGGATTTTCGTAGTCCACGGTGAAACCGAACAAGCGAATACTTTTGCCGGTACACTCCGGCAACTTCACCCCAGCTCCACCATCACCGTTCCCACCTACGGCGACGTCATCGAAATATGAAAATTGCGCCGGCAAAGAGTGAAAAACCTTATGCAGATTTGACGCCGACACGGATTGCAGAATTAGCGGCGTTGCTACCGGAGCAACCACGCGGATTTGGTGAGCCGTGTCGCAATCGTCCTGCGTGGATAGCACTAGCGACGAATAAAAAATTCGCGGATGTGGTTCAGTCGGCAGCAACGCAAATTGGAAAAGATTTGCCGCCCTGGAGCGATGACCTTTATCTGGATTTTTCTCGGACCGGCCAGCGACCGGCTGGCGAAAAAATGATGGATGACCGCCACAACGTAATCCGACCACTGGTCTGGGCAGAGTGCATTGAAAATAATGGTCGCTTCATACCGGACATTGAAAAAATGCTCCTCGCCTACACAGACGAACCGTCATGGACGCGACCCGCACACGATCCCGAGTTGAAAAACTTTAACGGCACGGCCTATAGCGTCGATCTACAATCGTCAAAACTTGCGCACGAATTAGCACAGGTACTCTGGCTGCTCGGTGATAAAATTAGCGCCGGCACCCGCGCAAAGGTAATTGCAACAGCGGAGCAGCGCATCTTCGCGCCACTCCACGAATCCTTCCGCACCGGTAAAGGCACCCCCTTCCTCTATCGAGAAACAAACTGGAATTCGGTCTGTCTCGCCGGCAGTGTTGGCGCAGCGCTGACCGCGTTACCCGACCGCAATGACCGCGCACTCTTCGCTGCCGCCGGTGAATATTACAGCCGTTACTACCTCGCCGGTTTCACTGCCGACGGTTACTGCGGCGAAGGTCTCGGCTACTGGAATTACGGCATGTCGCACTTCCTATTGCTACGCGAACAACTCTGGCAAGCCACCGGCGGAAAGGTAGAACTTTTCAACAACGAAAAAATCCGCAATGCCGCGCTCTACGGGATTAACATCGAAATGATTAACGGCGTTTATCCAGCCATCGCCGACTGTCATTGGGGCACAAAACCGGATGTAGAATTTCTGAGCGACTTGAGTCAGGCGCTCAATCTCGGTTTGCACCACCACGAAACCACCTGGGATCCGGTCACCCCACGCGACCTTATCTTCACACCGATGGAGATTTTTCCCAATTCGTTAAACCGCGTGAAAACACCCAATACGGCAAGCGAAGACATCTGCCTGCGTTCCTTTTTCGAGCAAGCCGGTGTGCTCGTTTGTCGCACCGCCTCCGGCGCAACCAAAACGATGAGCGCAGTCCTAAAAGGCGGTCATAACGCTGAGCCACACAATCACAACGACATCGGTTCCTTCACACTCGTCTATGGCAAAGAAGTACTCGTCGCCGACCCCGGCGGCCCTACTGTCTATAACAGCCGGACCTTCAGCGCTGAACGTTACACGATTAAATTGTTTACCTCTCTCACCCACAGCGTACCGGTTGTTGCCGGCCGTGCACAAATCCCCAGCCGAAATGCCTGCACAAAAGTTCTCAAAACAGACTTCACCGAAGCTCGCGACGAAATCATCATGGACATCGCCTCCGCTTACGAAGCACCGGAGCTAAAGAAACTAGTCCGCACATTTATCTTCGATCGGCGCGCCGGTAGCCTTACCGTGCAGGATGATTTTGAATTCAGCCGCGACTCCGCATTTGAGCTAGCGTTGACGACGCGAGCGAATTGGAAACAGATTGCCGCCAATCAAATCGAGTTAACCGCCGGCAGCGAGCGCATCATCGCTGAAATCCAAGCACCATGCGGCATCGATGTCACGAGCGAGATAATTGCCGAAGACTGTTTACCGTTCACGCGCCTTGGTTTAAAACTCAAACAGCCACTCACCAGCGGTAAAGTCGTCGTTACTTTCCGCGCCGCCACTACGGAATAAGTTAATCGACGTTCAGTTTTTCGCGTTCTGATTGCCAAGCAACTGGACGAGGTCGGCTAGGATGTTCACCCCTTCGTCGAAATTCGTATCCGGTGCCGGCACCTCATTTTCACCGGTAGCCGGCTTCTTCGCGCCATCCGCTTTGGAGTTCTTCGCCGAATCGTCCAATACCTTGCGCGTAATCGCCGCCACCGTATTCGTCCCACCGGTCAGACTCGCCAGTGTAATCTCCGTCATCTTCAACGGTTCAATATGCCGGACGGTGCGCGCTTGCTTGCGTAATTCCTCCCGGTGTTCGGTGACGAGCTTTTCCGTCAGTCGTTGCGCCTCATTGAGCGAAACAGTTTTTTCGGCGGATTTATTTTTCAATCGCTCTGTGTCTTCGACGATGTAGCGAAATTCCGGATCTTGCGCCACCCGCATCGCCGCCAACCGTCGCAAAACATCCACCGGCGGCGCCGACTGGCCCCACCGGTCAATTTTTACCGGCCGAATTTCGTCGTAGGGCAGAAAATGCGGCAGATTATTCTCGCCGATTTTTGCGACATCGAGAATCGAAGGCAAAACAATATCCGGCGTCACGCCATGCGATTGCGTCGAGCCACCGGAGACTCGGTAAAATTTCTGAATCGTCAATTTCAAAGCGCCGGCACCGGTGGCATCTTGCGGTTTTACCGGCAACATCGGATCAATATCGAGGACTTGTTGCACCGTGCCTTTGCCAAAAGTGGATTGATCGCCGACGATGATGGCCCGGCCATAATCCTGCAATGCCGCCGCGCAAATTTCCGAAGCCGATGCGCTGACGTGACTGACCAACACGATCATCGGCCCATCAAAAAGCACGCCCCGGTCTTGATCTTGACCAATGCTAATCCGATTTTGCGGATCGCGAATCTGCACAACCGGACCTGAATCAATGAACAAACCAGTCAGCGCAATCGCTTCCGGTAGCGAACCTCCGGTATTCCGCCGAAGATCGAGAATCAGTCCGGTGACTTTTTCATCACGCAACTTCAGTAATAATTTCCGGACATCGCGCGAGGCACTTTTGCCATCGAGACCACCCTTCGGATCCATGTAAAACGATGGCAAGTCGATGTAACCCAGTTTTATTGTTCCGCCGGTCACCGGTTTTTCAATAATTTTGGCTTTCGCTTCTTGCTCCGTCAGTTTGATTTCGTCGCGAGTCAAAATAATTTCGGTGCGCGTCGAAGTGTCCGGTGCTGCTGCCGGAATAATTTTCAGACGAACAACGGTTCCTTTTTTACCGCGAATGTGTTCGACAACTTTGTTCAGCTTCATGTCCACGACATCCAGCATCGGCCCATTGCCTTGCGCGACGCCGACGATGCGGTCGTTCACCTTCAGGCGTTTATCGAGATCGGCGGGACCACCCGGTACAACGGTATTGATTTTGGCGTAGCCATCTTTTGATTCCAGCACCGCGCCAATCCCGGAAAGCGAGAGGCGCATTTGGATTTCAAAATCATCCTTCGACACCGGCGGCATATATTGCGTGTGCGGATCGTAGAGCGACGCCAGCGAGTTCAAGTACATGCCGGTAATCGTGTCGAGATCGTTTTCGCGCAGGTAACGCACCATGCTGTCGTACCGGCGCGTGATGATCTTAATAGCTTCCTCCGGTTTTTCTTTGTTGAGGCGTTCCTCCAAAAGCTCATACTTCACTCGCTGCCGGAGCAAATCGCGCCGCTCCAATTCGGTGGCCGGCCACGGTAGCTCGTGCCGGTCCAGCACCAGCGTGTCGCTGCCGACAAATGCATAATTTTCTTGCAGCAAATCTTTAACCGCACCGGCGACTTGTTCGACGCGATTACTGTAGACCCGGTAAATCTCTAGCGCCGGCTTGATGTCGCCGACGATGAAATCATTGTCGAGTTCCGTGGCGAAATGTTGAAAACTCTCCACATCGCTCTGGAGAAAAAAGGTGTGATTGTAATCGAGCGCGTTGAGATAATTCTTCAACATTTCCTTGGCCATCGTATCGTCGAGGTGTCGGGCGGTGTAATGGCGCTCTTCCAAAAGTTTTGAGACCACCATCCCGACTTGGCCAGCTTCCGTCGTCGAAGTGAGTTCGGCGTGAACGCTGCCGGTGGCCACCAAAAGCACGCAGACGGTTCCGACAAAATTGCGAATTAAGATTTCCATGATAGTCTCCTCAGAGTGTCATATTCCTATGAAATTACAACCCCGACATATTTACCTTGAAAACTGCGCCGTCCAGCCTGATGAAGAAGCCGATGCCAACTTCCAATAATTCATTTCCAGTCGTCGCCGTCACGGAACTCACTCACCGGTACGGCGACCGCATCGCACTCAACCGCGTGAACCTCGCCGTCCAACGCGGTGAAATCTTTGGCTTACTCGGCCCCAACGGCGGCGGCAAAACCACGCTCTTCCGCATTCTCAGCACCTTGATGACGCCGAGCGCCGGCAGCGTCCGCATTTTCGACCACGATGTCATCACCGAGCGCAACGCCGTTCGCTGTAAAATCGGCGTCGTCTTTCAATCCCCCAGTCTCGACAAAAAACTTACCGTATTGGAAAACCTCCGGCATCACGGTCACATCTTCGGCTTACACGGCGCAGAACTCCGGCAGCGCATTGATGAATTACTTCAGCGTTTCAGTCTGACCGAACGAGCTGACGATTTGACCGAAAAACTCTCCGGTGGCTTGCGCCGGCGCGTTGAAATTGCGCGTGGCTTGCTGCACCGGCCAGAATTATTACTACTCGACGAACCCAGCACCGGCCTCGATCCACGAGCGCGCCGGGAAGTCGGCGATTACCTCGAAGAATTGCGCGACCGCGATGGCGTGACGGCGTTAGTCACCACGCATATCATGGAAGAAGCGGAACGCTGCGACCGGATTGCACTGCTCGACCGAGGGCAACTCGTCGCGCTGGAAAAACCGTCGACCTTGAAAGACCGAGTTGGTGGCGATGTCATTTCCATTCGCGCTCACGACTGCGACCGACTGCGCACGCAAATCGAAAATCGGTTTTCAATCAAAGCCGGCATCGTCGACCGCACAATCCGAATCGAGCAAACTCGCGGCCACGAATTTGTACCGGCATTGGTCGAAGCTTTTCCCGGCGAGATTGAAGCCATCAGCGTCGGCAAGCCAACGCTCGAAGATGTCTTTATCAAATTGACTGGCCACCGGTTTGACGAAGTGGAGGCTTGACCATCGTGCTTGCTGGACGGTTTGAATTCATGGTAATTTCTTTCCCCAATGAAAGCCGGTAAGAAAGACGCGGCCAATCCGAGTTTTGAGCAAGCCATCCAGCGACTGGAAAAAATCGTCGCGGAGATGGAAGGCGCGGAGTTGCCGTTGGAGGATGTGCTGAAGCGCTACGAGGAAGGCACGCGGCTGGTGCGGTTTTGCACGGCCAAACTCGACGAAGCGGAAAAGAAAATCGAAATTTTACAGAAGAAAGCCGATGGCACGGCGAAACTGGAACCGTTTGAACCGGTGGACACCGCCGGTGACGAGTCAGACGCCAAACTACTTTAAGGAGAATCGCAATGGGACGTTATTTGGAGATGATTAATTCGCCGGCGGATGTGAAGTTGCTAAATCAGGAGCAACTCATCACGCTGGCGCAGGAAATTCGCGATGAACTCGTCACTGCGCTCAGTAAATCTGGTGGCCACCTCGGTCCAAACCTTGGTGTAGTCGAGTTAAGCATCGCGTTGCATAAGGTTTTCAGCACTCCGAAAGACCGATTCGTCTTTGACGTCAGCCATCAGATTTACGTCCATAAACTTCTCACCGGTCGCCGGCAAGTTTTCCATAAAATCCGCCAAACCGGTGGGCCGATGGGTTTTGCGCTCCGGGAAGAAAGTCCGCACGATTGTTTTGGAGCCGGTCACGCCGGGACGGCGTTGTCGGCGGCGCTCGGCATGGCGGCGGGTCGCGATCACGCCGGTACGGATGAGCAGGTCGTCGCGGTGATTGGCGATGCGGCGTTAACCAACGGTATTACGCTGGAAGCGCTGAACAACATCAAACACACCACGAAACGTTTGATTGTCGTGCTCAATGACAACGAATGGAGCATTGCCAAAAACGTCGGCGCGATTTCGGATTACCTCAACCGGATTGTCACTAATCCCCGGTATCAAGCGGTGCACAAAAAATTCGAACACTTCATGCACCGGCTCGGTCCCGAAATCGTCAAAATCGAGCACAAGGTCGAAGAGGCTTTCAAAAGCTTGCTGGTTCCGAGCGTGTTGTTCGAGGAATTTGGTCTCCGGTACATCGGACCAATCAACGGACACAATTTGCCAAAGCTCATTGAAACTTTTGAATGGGCGAAAAAACAAGATACGCCGCTGCTGATTCACCTCCAGACTGTCAAAGGCAAAGGCTATGAAAAAGCGATGGAAGACCCACAAACCTTTCACGGTTGTGGCCCGTTTGACATTGCCACCGGCAAGTCGCCAGCCAAAAAAGAAGGCGCGCCGCCGAATTATCAGGATGTTTTCGGTGACGCTATGGTGCGCTTCAGTGATGTGAACAGTCGGCTCGTCGGCATTACCGGCGCGATGCCGAGCGGCACGAGTCTCATCAAATTGCAGAAAGCAAAACCCGAACGGTATTTCGATGTCGGCATTGCCGAAGAACACGCCGTCATCTTCGCCGCCGGCCTGGCGACGATGGGTTTCAAACCGGTCTGCGCAATTTACTCGTCCTTCCTTCAGCGTGCCTACGACTGCATCATTCACGATGTCGCGTTGCAAAATCTCGATGTGATTTTCTGTATGGATCGCGCCAGTCTTTCCGCCAACGACGGTCCAACCCACCACGGCCTTTTTGATATTGCCTACGGCCGGTGCGTTCCGAATGCGACCTTGATGGCACCGAAAGATGAAGATGAATTGGCCGACATGCTTTGGACAGCGTTGCAGCATCACGGCGCAATTATGATCCGGTATCCGCGCGGTGCCGGTGAAGGCGTGCAGGTGAAATCTCGTCCGGCGCTGCTGCCGATTGGCAAAGCAGAAGTCATTCAACACGGCACGGACGTGGCGGTAATTTTCTACGGTGCCGTTCAATCAATTGCACGTGGCATTGTCGCTGGATTGCAAGCGGAAGGCAAATCCGTCGCACTCATTAACGCCCGGTTTTGCAAACCGATTGACCAAGAAACGCTCGAAAAATACGGTCAGATTGCAAAAGTCATTTGCACCGTCGAAGATGGCGTTCTCATGGGCGGCTTCGGCAGCGCAGTCATGGAAACGCTCGCGGACTCGCATATTCGCACACCAGTAGTGCGCGTTGGTTGGCCGGACAAATTTATCGAACACGCCACCTCCAACAAAGATTTGCAGGATAAATACGGCATGAACGCCGCGACCGGTATTGCCAAGGTGAATGAAGCGTTGGCAATCGCCGCGCAGCCGCAGCAATTCCGAGTCGTTACCGCCGATGCGCGCCCGGCTTGATATTGAGCTGGTCACCCGTGGTTTGACCGCCAGCCGGGAGCAAGCAAAGCGCTTGATTCTCGCCGGTGCTGTCCGCGTGAACGGTCAACTCGCCAGCAAAGCCAGCGATACCGTCGTCGCTGATGCCGATGTGCAAATCACCGCCGGCGAGAAATTTGTCAGTCGCGGTGGCCACAAACTCGAAGCCGCGCTCGATGCATTTCAAATTAATCCCACCGGTAAACTCTGCGTAGACATCGGCGCTTCCACCGGTGGCTTTACCGATTGCCTTCTCCAACGCGGTGCGCACCACGTTCACGCCGTGGATGTCGGCAAAGGCCAACTTGCCTGGAAACTCCGGCAAGATTCCCGCGTGACCGTGCACGACGAAGTCAACGCTCGCAATCTTCTACCGGCACAAATCGGCGCACCGGCTGATCTCGTGACCATTGACGCATCATTTATTTCACTGACGAAAATCCTACCGGCAGCAGCGAATCTGTTGCGCTCCGGCGGACATCTAATCGCGCTGGTCAAACCGCAATTCGAAGCCGGTCGGCAAGATGTCGGCAAAGGCGGCGTGGTGCGCGATGCCGGCGTTCACGAGCGTGTGCAAGCGGAAGTGATTGATTTTGCCACCGGCAAGCTGGGACTCCATTTA
>CAINDI010000167.1 GCA_903847335.1 uncultured Verrucomicrobiota bacterium
ACGACGCGAAAGCGTTCAGCGCGGTGATGGCCGCAGCGAAGTAGGCCACGCCTCAAAGAAATCAGACGCGGGCCGGAGCACTTCAATCGTGTTCCGGCCCGCAATTTCTTGCCGGACTGATTCCGAAACCAGCAACCACTCCAACCGGAGCGTATTCGGAATCCGCACCACGCGCGAACCCACCGGTAATACCGACTCCACCGCTTGCGTGTCCGTCTCCATCACCACCGGTAACTTGCCGCGCTCGAGAAATCCGCTCGTCTCAACATTCGTCTGCGTAATTTTCCAATCTGCATTGGCAACCAACCGCCGCGTCGTCACATCCGCCAAGCCAATACCATACGCGCTGTCGCCGCGAACGTTGCGCACCATAATTCTCTGGATGCGCGGACTCGTTGGTTCCCCTTCCCCAGCAATTCGCAACCGGCCAATCACATTGGTGTCCATTCCGGTGCCGCTGAATTCCTTGCCGATTTCGTCGACAACTAACACATCAATATCCGCAACCGGCAACTTCGGCATATTTTCATACGCCAATTTTAATAAGCCCGGCTCACGCGACGGAATCTCTGCCGCCGGGATTACTTCCAACGCCAACGTCTCGTCGTACGCATTCTCAACCAATGCCACGCCGCACAAGATCTTACCGGTGGCCAAAACTTGCCGCGCCACCACCGGCAGCTCCTCGCGTAAACCGGGCACACCGAGCCGATGAATTGCCGCTGCGCCAGTGTGTTTGCCAAGACCGATTGCCAGCATCTTCATCAACCCGCTCTCGTACTGGCTGTGAAATGACGTATGCGGTTTGATCCGGTTGATCACAATCACGCCGTCCGCTTCAAACGCGTACCGGTCCATAAATGCATTTCCGCCGAGCGGCACGACTTCCATCGTGGCGCGAATCGGCGCACTGGTGATGCCAAACTTTTCGAGAAGCTGGCGTTGCCCGTCGGCAGTCGCACCGGCATGACTGCCCATCGCCGGTACGATGAACGGTTCGCCACCTTGCGCTCGCACCCAATCGGCTACGCTGCTCACGACTACCGGTAGATTCGCAATGCCGCGGCTGCCGACCGCAATCGCAATTCGTTGACCGGGAGTGATGGCGTGAAGTTTTAATTCCGCGTGTAATTTACCGGTGACGTCTGCCAGCTTTTCAGCGGCGAAACGTTGCCGGATCAAATACATTTGCGGGAGACTCATCCGAGTGGCACCAAGTCGCGCCGCCGTTGGGTGAACCGGGCGAGTTTGTCATAGCCGCACCGGCGCGCCAGTGCGACGGCTTTATCGAAATCGGCACCGGTATCTTCGGGGATGTGCGCATCGCTGCCAAAGGTAATCGGAATCTCCATCTGCCGGGCGAGACGGAGAAATTCTTCCGCCGGATAAATTTCCCGGCACGGTTTACGCAAACCGGCGGTACTGACTTCAATCGCGCAACCGCCCTTTTGCACGGCGCGGAGCGCGGGCCGGTAGTCAAATACCTTCGGACGGAAACAAAATTTCTTCGGTAAATCCGGGTGCGCCAACGAGTCAAACAATTTGGAGTGAGCGGCTTGCTGCCAGAGGTCAAAATATTTTTGCCAGCGTTCGTCCAGGTTTTGGTCTTTCCAATCGTCGGCGTGGCGATCCACCGGCCAGTCGCCGATAAAATGCACGCTGCCGAGAATGTAATCCCACGGATACAGCCCGGAGAGTTCGTGAATCCAATCCAGCCGGTCCGAAAAGAAATCCACTTCGAGGCCGAGTTTGATGGTGAGATTGGGGAATTGGCGCTGCGCTTCGTATACCCAGCCGACGTAGGTTTCGAGGTTGGCGAGCGTGAGCGTCCATTCGGTATCGCGATTGCCGAGCGGCGCGTGGTCGGTAAAACAGATTTCGTTGAGACCGCGCTCGGTGGCGACGCGCGCATAATCGACCGGTTCTTTCGTGCCATCCGTCAGGCGGGTGTGCATGTGATAGTCGAGCAACATGCCGGCAGTATAGAGCAATGGCGTGACAGGACAAGTTTTTCAATTTTCGGAAATGACGCCGTCAGTTGCAAAACGGCGAAATTGAGTTATCAGTCTGGTCATTCAATACATCTCAACCACCGGAGCGTAACTTAATTATGGAACTGACTTGCGGAAATCATCGTTATCAATGGCAGGGCGACTGGGCAAAGCTGCCGGCGCACCTCAAACTCGGCTACACCCACGGCATCGTCGAAGATCGCGCGGGGCGAATTTACATCGCGAATCAAGGCGACCATGCCATTTTGGTTTTCGATACCAACGGCAATTACCTTTCGTCGTGGGGCGCGGAGTTTAGCCAAGGCGCGCATGGCCTCACGCTTTCAATTGAAAACGGCACGGAATTCCTCTACCTCGCCAACACCAAGCTCACCGAAGTTGTGAAGACGACGCTCACCGGTGAAGTCGTTTGGAAAATCGGCACACCACCGCGCCCGGATCTTTACGACAACGACAAAAAGAAATTCTCCCCCACCGAAACCGCTGTCGGCCCCAACCAACGGCTTTATATCGCTGACGGCTATGGCCAATCGTGGATTCACATCTATACACTCGACGGCAAATACGAAAGTTCCTTTGGCGGACTCGGCGAGGAGGACGGCAAGCTCACCGGTTCCCACGGTGTCCAGATTGATGCCCGGAGCGCGCAACCGTTTGTCCAAGTCGCCAACCGCGACATCCGCCGGATTGATAATTTCACTCTCGACGGTCAGTTCGTCGCCACCATTATTGATGGCACGCAAGTCCGGTATCCTTGCACAACGGTACTGGCGGGTGACCTCCTCTACATTCCCGACCTCTTTTGTCGCGTCTCCCTATTTGACCGGCAGAATCAACTCATCGGTCATCTGGGCGATTTTGTCGACGGCGCTACTCTGACCCGCTGGCCGCAATTCAAAACCGGCGAATTCCCCACGTTAGCCGGTTATCCGAACATCCCGCTGGCCCAACGCGTGCCCGGCAAGTTCATCGCGCCCCACAGCCTGCACGTGAACCGCACCGGCGACATCTTCGTTGTGGAATGGGTTCAAGAAGGCCGGATTACCAAGCTCAAACGCCTAGCCTAACCTGCTCTGATTATTCGACCAGCGATAGCCGCCGGACAAGACTTGTCCTGAAGCTGGATTTTGATTAGAGTCCGGCGCGATGAAAAAAGTCCGAATCGCTCCATCCATTCTCGCCGCCGATTTCGGTCGGTTCGCCGCGGAAGCACAACGCACGGAACTCGCCGGTGCGGATTGGCTGCATTGCGATGTGATGGACGGAAATTTTGTGCCGAACATCTCGTTCGGGCCAGATGTGATTGCGGCGTTACGCCAAGCGACGAAACTACCGCTGGATGTGCATCTGATGATTGTGCGGCCCGACCTATACGCGGAACGGTTTCTGGAGGCCGGCGCGGATCATTTAATCGTTCACGTGGAAGCCGCGCATGATGTGACGAAGACTTTGGCGTTAATCCGGAGCCGAGGCAAGCAAGCCGGGTTGTCCTTGAATCCGGCGACGCCGGTGAAGCAAATTTTTCCTTATCTGGACCAAATTTCAGAAGTGCTGGTGATGACGGTGAATCCCGGCTTCGGCGGTCAGGCGTTCCTGCCGGAGACGTTGGAGAAAATCCGCGAACTCCGCCAGCGCGCGCCGCAATTAGACATCAGCGTGGACGGCGGGATTAACCCAGAGACCGGCCGCCGGTGTGTGGAGGCCGGTGCGAATGTGCTCGTCGCCGGTAACGCATTGTACCGGCACAAAACTTTGGCGTTGCCGGACGCCATTCAAGAATTACGAACTTATGTCGAACGATAAAATTAAATTTGGCACCGATGGCTGGCGCGGCGTGATTGCCGATGATTTCACTTTCGCCAACGTCCGGCGCGTGGCGCAGGCGACGGCGGATTATTGGAACTCGCAGCCATTGCC
>CAINDI010000168.1 GCA_903847335.1 uncultured Verrucomicrobiota bacterium
AGCGCCGCTGTCGGCGTATTTTTTGGTTTCTATCCGGCGCGAAAAGCGTCACAACTAGACCCCATTGAGGCACTCCGATATGAATAAATTCCTTTGCATCCTAGCGCCGGCAATATTGCTGGTAGAACTCACCGGGTACGGCGAGACGAATCAACTAAAAGCGTTGCCGTTGCGCGAATGTGTGGAACGCGCCTTGGCCAACAATATCGAAATTCGCGCCGAGCGAATTAATCCCAGCATCCAAACCTGGGGCATCACCGGCGCACAAGGCGTGTACGACCCAGTTTTGACCGGCGCACTTAGATATCAAGACTCCACCACGCCGCAAGACAGTCTGCCATATCAGACGCAACAGACCTTGCAACCATCGTTGGGTCTGGCGGGAAAATTGCCGACCGGCGCGACTTACGATTTCTCCGCCAACGATACTCGCACCTCCGGGAATGTCGTCACCAATTTCCTTTATACCGGTCAAGCCGGCGTCAGTGTGACTCAGCCGTTGTGGAAAAATTTCGGACTGGGCGTCAACGCCGCCACGATTCGCATCGCGCGCAAATCCAAAGCGATTGCTGTCCAAAATTTCATCCAGCTTGTCATGACGAAAGTCAGCGCCGTCAGTACGGCGTATTACGAATTGATATTCGCTATCGAGGATCACAAAGCCAAAGTCGAAGACTTGAACCAAGCGAAACAATTGCTCGCGGAAGATCAGCGGCGCGTCCAAGTTGGTGTGCTCACTCCGTTGGATGTGACTCAAGCCGAAGCCGGCGTGGCGGAACGGCAGCAAGTCGTCATTCTGGCCGCGCGGACAATCAAAGATAACGAAAATACTCTCAAGCGACTCATCTGCCGGGAGGTCTCAGAATTTCGCGGCACGAGTTTGCTACCGGTGGACTATCCGCTGGTGCAGATGATTCAAACTGATACCACCGAAAGTACGCGGACGGCGTTGGTGCGCCGGCCGGATTATCTCAGTGCCAAAGAAGCTTTAGAAAAACAAAACATCGTGGTTCAATTCAACCGCAACCAACTCTGGCCGGAGATTGATTTGCAAGGCAGCTACGGCTTGAACGGCCGGGGCCGCAGCTTCAGCAGTTACACCGCCAACCAGACGACCGATGACAGCCCGGTCTGGAGCGTTGGCATTGCCGTTTCGATTCCGATTGGCAACCGGCAAGCGCGCTCGAATTATCACGTCGCTCGGCTCGACGCCGACCAATTGCTCTTGAACCTGAAAGCACTTGAACAAGACATCATTGTTCAAGTCGACAACGCTGTCGGCCACGTCGAAGCGAATTTGGAAAGTGTCAAAGCCACACACGAAGCCACTCGTCTTGCACAAGAATCGTTGGATGCCGAGAAAAAGAAATTGCTCGCCGGCACCTCGACCACTTTCCTTGTCCTCCAAGCACAAGCGCAATTAGCAACTGCGCGTTCGGCTGAAATTCGCGCGCGTTCCGATTATAGCGAATCACTCGTCGCGCTCGATCAAGCCGAAGGCACAATTCTCAGCAAGAATAACATCACACTGAAGCTGGACGACTAACAGTTTGGAAACAAGTCGCACAGTTAAAATAATCTTGCTCGCCGGTTGTTGGTTGGCAACGGTCGCTCCGGCGCAAACGCTTCCCCGTGCTTTCCAAGTATTTCCCGAGACCATTCGCAGCCAGATCACTCACGTCATAATCATTTATCCAGAAAACCGGAGCTTTGACAGTTTGTACGGTAAGTTTCCCGGTGCAAACGGTCTCACCAATGCCACCAATTTCACTCAGTACGGGCGTTCGAACAATGTCACACTCGCGAATCTTCCGCAACCGGTGCTCGATGGCCAGCAAGTGGATTCCCGATTTCCGGCGACGATTCCAAATGTGCCATTGGATACCGCCCAATCGGTCTCGGACAAAGATTGCATCGGCGACTTGACGCATCTGTTTTACCTTGAGCAATACCAAATCAATAATTCCAACTACACTTGGATTGCGAATGATCCGAAAAACGCCGGTGGCCCAGCGCTGAGCAAGTTTGCTGTTTGGAGCAGCAATCCCGGTCTAGTCTTGAGTTACTACGATGAGCAAAATGGTGGCGAAGGTGCGTTAGCCAAAAAATTCGTCCTCGCTGACAACTGTTTTCACTCGGCGTTTGGTGGTTCTTTTTTGAACCATCAATGGTTGATTGCTGCTCGCACTCCAGTTTGGCCGGCCATTCCCACGGCCGCACAGACCCCAAAAGATCCTGATGCACCGGCCGGTCAATGGTGGCCCAGCGCTGCCGGTCTTGCTAACCATTTTGGCGCGACTCTCGCCGATAACGCCCTGACTGCTGACTCGACGTTGCCGGGATTTCCATTCTCGAATGCCGTCACCAATCTGAGTCCGGGCGATTGCTGGGCAATTAACACGATCCGGCCACTCCGTGGCCCCGCCGGTGGATATTCCAGAGCGCAAGGATTGTCGGTCAGTAGCACGGAGGTGAAAAAGCGGCTCCCGCTGCAAACTTACGATACGATTGGCGACCGCCTCAACGAGGCCAACATTTCTTGGGCGTGGTTCTCCGGTGGTTGGAATAAAGCAAAACTCGGCACCGCCGACCATCTATTCCAATTTCATCATCAACCCTTTGCTTACTTTGCCAAATACGCGTTGGCGCAAAGCCCGATTTATCCGGCCAATGGTGCCACCAATGCGCCGGTTCCCGGCATCGATAGCACAGACCCAAATAATAAACCGGTTGGTTTTGGCATCGGCTCCGCCAATCATCTGCTCGACGAAGAGGCCGACTTCTACCGGATGCTCGCCGCCGGCACGCTACCGCAAGTTAGCTTTATCAAACCCAACGGGGCAGATAATTCGCATCCCGGCTACGCCAGCGTCAAACGCGGCCAAGATTGGGTGGCGAGCGTTGTGAATCACATTCAACACAGTCCGCACTGGTCGAACACCGTTATCTTCATTTGCTATGACGAACATGGCGGACTCTGGGATCACGTTGTCCCGCCGGTCATTGATCGTTGGGGACCGGGACTGCGAGTGCCGTTCATCATTATTTCGCCGTGGAGCAAAAAAGGATTCATCGATCACAACCAGTACGAAACCGTTTCAATTCTCGCCTTCATCGAAGGTTTGTATAACTTATCGCCGCTGAATTCCCGAGATGCGAATGCGCTGCCACCGGTGGCAGCATTTCTCGGCGAACCAGATTTATTCCTCGAAGCCAAGGCCGGCCAGCCGGTTACCCATTAGATTCCGGCCGACAACCGGTCACTTTCCTGCCAATGGACCGGACCGGCAAGCGGATATGAATCCGTTCCTAAGCCTTAAAAGTCCACCGGTCACTCTGACCGTAGAAGGCAATTGGATTCCGGAAGACAAGTTGCTCAATCTGGTCACGCGGAAATTTTCTGACCACTAACTCCTGCACTAACTTCGGCACATTCAACGGATCGCTCGGACCCCAATCGCACGCGCTATTTACCAGCAACCGCTCGACGCCATACTGCTCGACGATGTTAGCGGCACGTTCGATGGTCAATTTTGTAATCGGATAAATACTCAAGCCGCGCCAGAACTTTGTCCCGGCATACAGCGGCATCGTTTCTTCGGTATTGTGATCGAGTAAGACTTTACCGGGATTCATTTTTTCATCGGTCACAACTTTCAGCGTCCGCTCGGTGCCGACTTTTTTGAATTGGTGTGGTAGGTGAATCACCACCGGCATGTCCAATTTTTTCGCCAGCTGAAGTTGGGCGCGAATCGCCGCTTCCTCGGCGTCCGTCTGCCGGTCAAAACCAATTTCACCGATGGCCACGCACGTTTCCCGCCGGCAATATTGTGCCACCACCGGTAAGACTTCTTGCGTCAGCGGCACGTTATTCGCCTCGCGCGGATTCATGGCGATGCAGGTGAAATGGTCAATGCCGAAGAGTTTGGCGCGTTGTGTTTCCCAATCGATAATCAGCTCGAAATAATCCACAAACGTACCGGCGCTAGTGCGCGGTGCGCCGAGCCAGAACGACGGCTCCACTACGGCTTCGATACCGGCGAGTGCCATTCGTTCGTAGTCATCGGTCACGCGCGAAATCATGTGGCAATGCGGTTCGATGATACGCATAGAAAGATTTTAGTTACCGGTACTCAGTTGCCGGAGATAATCAAATGAATAGATGCCGGTGGCGTGGCCATCGGCCCATTGAAGTTGGACGCCGTAACCGCCGATGTATTGCCAGCCGCGCAATTCAAAACTGGCCGGTAGATAATTTTGTGGCGTCGGGCGAGCACTGATGAGGACATTGCCTTCGCCCTGACACGTGGCGCATGGACAAGCGCGGCGCAATTTTTCCAAGTCAAAATAATCTTCCCGGCTGTCGTTCCAAACGATGGCGAAGGTGCGCTGGATGACCTGAATATTTTTTGGCGTCATGAAAACGACTACGGGCCGGCCACAATCGATTGGAAGCGCGCGTCATTGCGCAATGCGGTGAACTGTTGGTCGTTGCGCGCCCGGTCACGAATCGCTGGATTAACCTGAATCGCGCGCTGCAAAGCGGCCAAGGCGTCATTCGGTACATTCATCGCGCCGCGAACGATGGCGAGCGCGTAGAACGAATCGGCATCCTGCGGAAACCGCTGCGTCGCTTGTTCGATGGTTCGCACGGCGAGCTGCGCTTGACCAACGCTGAGATAGAATTGAGCGACCTGGAGCATCTCGTTAGCCGTAGTGCTGGGATGACCAATGAAGCCATCCAGTAATGCTTGGACGCGAGTAAACTGCTGCACGCGCAGGTAACTCTTGGCCAGCTCGGCGACAATCTGGAGGTTGTGCGGCTGCGTGGCGAGCTGCTGTTCGAGTTGCTGAATGGTGGCACTCGCTTGTTTCATGCTGCGGATTTGGTTGATCGCCATTTCAATTTTACTATTCAGCGGGTCGAGTTTTCGGTAATCCTCAAGAACGCTGATGGCGACATCGGGCTGACCAATTTCTAATAATAATTGGGAATACCGGAAATTAGCTTCGGGGCTATCCGGACAAAGTTGTCGGGATTGGTTATAAGCATACTTCGCTTCGTCGTAGAGCTTCCGGTAGGCATACACGCCACCAATAGCTGAGCGCAGCTTGGAAAATGTTTTGCGCGCATCATTGTCGCGCCAGAATTCTGGCCGAGCGGTGAATTCTGCAACCAACTTGTCCCAATACCGCCGGTCGCGTGCAATCATTTGCGACCAAAGCGCCGGATTTTCAGCCGGCGTTGGCAGCGGTTCCTTGTTGATTTTCATGATGATGCCGTAGGGTTCGAGGTACGGGAACATCCATTGAATCACGTAGCTTTCTTCGATGTAGAATGCGCACTTAGCTTTGTTGCGCTCATGAATCCATTTACACAGGATTCCGTTGATGTTCATCACACCTTTGACGCCGCGCACTTGAACGCGACCGTTAGCCAAATCCACTTCTTCATCCGGGTCCATCGGTTCGCCGCGCGACCGGCGAGATTGCACATCAGCGACATATTCCTGAAATGCGTGTTGCGAATCTTGTTCGGTCGGAATGTAAATCGGGGCCGCCGGATAAGTCACGTTGCGCTCCAAATTACGCCAACCCCACTTAAACAGTGTGCGTTGCCACGGCTCAAACTTCAGTAGCGTCTCGGCATTGGTCGGATTTGGCCGCGTGAAATCATAATGGTCGCGGATGTAGGCCATGTAGGTGGTATCGGCGAGCGCATTTTGCGTGACGATATAAACATCGCGCCGGTCAAACGGAATGGCGGCGCGTTCCAGATTTGGGTCTTGGAATTTCTCCTTCGCCGGCACTGCGCTCTCACAGAAAATCATGTATGTCGGCACAAACCGACCCGGGTCAGTGCCGCCAAACAGAAATGCGCCACGCTCCATCGGCGGATATTCGCCACCGGGATAAAACATCCGATAGCCAAATTGATAACCAAAGTCGTGACCGCGCTGCTCGCAGCTCTTCCAGTTCACCGTAAACGGAATCAAAGCCAATGCCACCAATCCGACGCTGCCATACCGGAATACCGAACGCGGAAATGCTGTCCAGCGCGCCATTATCCACGTTGCCGTGAGCGCAATGCCGTAGCCAATGAGCATCGCAAAAAAACCATGCGCCGGCGCAAAGAACTTCAGGTTAATTTCCTGCTGCGTCTTGTCGAGACCCGGATTAATGATCATCAACAATCCAAAACTAGTCGTCACCAGTGCCGCAAATACATAGATCAACCATTGCCGGCCGCGGACATTTAACTCACGCCAGCGCCAAACTAGCAACACCAACGGCAGAAACGCAAACAACGCCACCGGTAGGCTGTATTGGCTAATCAATGCTTCCGTGAACAACCGCACTTGCACAAAAAAAGCATGGCTCAACGGCGACGCCGTGTGAAGTTGCTCGTACTGACCCCGCGTGATCGCGTGCAGGAAACCTTGCTTGGTCGAGCAGTAACCCCAGTTCATCGGCGGGTTTGTTGAAGCCGCTACCGATTGATAGAAATACATGCCGCATCCCAGCAAAAATAACCCAGCACACCACAACGCTCGCTGCCATTTCAACCAGCCAGCCTGTGCGCCCAAAACCAGCAACGCTACCGCCGCGCCACCGCTCACCAACACCACCGGCAACGGTGGTGTCAGCGGCCCGAACAAAATCAACGCCTTAACCTGCTGCATCCACAGCGAAGTCAGTGGTGGCGTCAACAACCAAGCGTTGACCATGACGCCCACCGCCAAGCCAACCAATAACGCGAACGCTAATTCCAAAAATCCGGAGAAACAACCAGGTTTGCGCTCACTCAACCAGCCGACGGCAAACGCCCCTGCCAAGAACGGTCCTGCCATCACCACAATCGTCTGGTGATTCGCGATGCTCAATCCCAGTAGCAACAACGTGGCGTACAGATACCGGCTTTTCTCTGGCCGCATCATCCACGCAAAAAACGTGCAGCTAATCGCCACGAACAAAAACGCATTCAACACGCGCATCTCCGGCACGCACGCCCAGAGCCACACACCGCGATTGAACGCAAATAACATCGCCGCCGCCACGCCAATCGTCAGCGACAACCAGCTCTTCAGCGACTCCTCGATTTTATCCGCCCATGACACATTTCGCAGCAGCATCAAAATACTGCGCGACATCAACAACGTCATGATGCCCACCAAGCTCGCGCCCGTCAGCACTGACATCAAACAAATCCGCCACGCTGGATTTCCAAATGGCACCAAATGCCGCCAAACCCAACCCATAAACGCCCATAGCGGATAGCCCGGTGGATGCGGCACGCCGAAATTAAATGCACCGGTCACCAATTCACCGGCATCTTCCAGCGTCACCTCCGGCGACATGTAGTGAAAATAGACGAAGCCCGACACCAGAAATGCCAACACCGCCACGAGCCATTCCACCGGTGTAAATAAATTTGAGCCGGCCGCCGGTGTGCCCGGTGTCGGAAGAATCACCGGCTGCGTTGCCGGCGAATTGTTATTCGGTTGTTTTGCCATAATTAAAAGTCCGTCCTGTTATTGACTCGTTTACCACCGGCAGCGTTCAATGCCGGAAATGTCGAATCCCCGTAAACACCATCGCCAAGTTCCGCGCATCCGCCGCCGCGATCACTTCCGCGTCGCGCACGCTGCCACCCGGTTGAATCACCGCCGTCGCACCGGCATCCGCCGCCGCGAGCACGCCATCCGGAAATGGAAAAAACGCATCGCTCGCCACCACGCCACCAGCCAAACTCAATCCCGCTTCACCGGCTTTCCACACCGCAATCTTCGACGAATCCACCCGGCTCATCTGTCCGGCGCCAATCCCCAGCGTCCGCGCCGCGCTTCCGTCTGCCGTGGCGAACACAATCGCATTGCTCTTCACATGCTTCACCACGCGCCACGCAAACAACAACGCATGCCGTTCCGCCTGCGTCGGCTGCCGTTTCGTCACCACTTTCAAATCCGCCGCCGAAACCAACCGGCTATCGCGTTCTTGCGCCAGCACGCCGCCGGTCACCGACCGCAACGCCAAGCCCGCCACCGGTGGCGCAATCTGCCGAATCAATCGCAGATTTTTCTTCTTCTGCAAAATCGCCACCGCCTCCGGCAAGAATTCCGGCGCGATAATCACTTCACTGAAAATTTCCGCAATCGCTTCCGCAATCGCCGCGTCGAGCGGCCGGTTCACCGCGATGATGCCGCCGAACGGCGCTTGCTTATCCGTCTCGTACGCCAAGCCCCACGCCTGACGGAGCGTTGCCGCGCTGCCGATGCCACATGGATTCGTGTGCTTGATGATTGCGACGGTCGGGTCTTCAAATTCCGTTACCAACTCCGCCGCCGCGGTTAAGTCGAGAATGTTGTTGTACGAAAGTTCCTTGCCGTGGAGCTGCTGGAAATACTTGCCAAAATCGCCGTACAACGCCGCCTTCTGGTGCGGATTCTCGCCGTACCGGAGCGCCTGCACTTTCGGCAGCGACAGCGTCAATGTCTCCGGCAATCCATCGCCCTTACCGAGAAACGCCGCAATCGCGCCATCGTACCGGCTCGTCGTCGCAAACACCTTCACCGCCAACCGCGCCCGCGTCGCCGGCAATGTCGCGCCGCCGTTCGCTTTCATCTCCGCCACCACCGGCGCATAATCCGCCGGATCTACCACCACCGTCACGCTTGCATGATTTTTCGCCGCGCTCCGCAACATGCTCGGCCCGCCGATGTCGATATTTTCAATCGCATCGTGCAGAGAGACATTCGGCTTGGCGACCGTTTTCTCGAACGGATAAAGATTCACCACCACCAAATCAATCGGCTGGATATTGTGCTTGGCCGCCGCCGCTTCGTGTTCGGCATTCCCGCGAATGAACAACAAGCCGCCGTGAACTTTCGGATGCAACGTCTTCACCCGGCCATCCATCATTTCCGGGAAACCGGTGAACTCGCCGATTTCCATCACCGGCACGCCCGCCTCCTTGACCGTGCGTGCCGTGCCACCGGTGGAAATAATTTCAACGCCGAGCTGGTGAAGTTCGCGCACGAACTCGACCAACCCCGCCTTATCGGAAACACTGATGAGCGCTCGCCGGATTTGACCCATACCGTCGCGCAGCCTACCGGACGCCGCGCCGAGATTCAATGGAATTTCAACTGCGACGCATCAGGGACAAGCTTTTAATTGCGAGATTTCAGGCGATTTAGCCACGCACACCAACCGATTAGAGCAAGACCGAGACAAGGTGTGAAAAGCGCGGCGGGCCAATAACCATATCGATCATAGATTGAAATCGGTGGTGCCCACGAGTGCGCAACTCGAATTAGAATGTCAGGCGAAATGTCATGTTTCTCTAAATGATTTAGATCCAAAATGGTTAAAATCGTTACGGCAGTAAATGAGGCAAACAAAATAATGAACAAGAAACGAGGATATTTTATTTGGGCTTTTAGCCGATTCTTCCAGAAAGTTTTTGCCGCCAGCGTTGCCGCTTGATCCGCAACCGGATCAAGCAATTTTTTCCAAAACTTATAGAGCAACAAGACCGGTATTCCGCCCAATAAAATTACCAGCATGATTTCGAGCCGGGATGTGTGTGGACTTCCTGCTGCCCAACTGGATGCCGCCAGATAACTGCAGCCGCCGCCTACAAAACCGAACAGACCCGCCCAAAGTCTATTTCGCTTATCGGCAACTAACTGAGTACATAAAACGGTGCCGAGTGCTGGAAGTGCAATCCAGCTAAATCCGTGGTGCGAACGATCCAGAAAGCCAGGAAGATACATCGCCGGTATTAACACGGTCAGAGCAAAGATCGCTCCAGCCAATCTAGCCTTTAGCAGTGACGGCAAAGGGTCCGGTAGCTTTTGTTCCATATGTCGTTAAAAACGTTTCAACGGATATGCAGCGAATCGCCGGCATAGGTGAGACCGAGCGGTGGAATCTCCACGGCTTTCCGGTCGCAAATAGGGCTGAAAATAAGCCGCATAAAAGGCTATTCGCGGTATGTAGCAAAAGATGTGGGCGTTTCCCAGAGGCGGACTTCGGTGACCGGCAAGCCTTTAGAGCGGGCGTAGCGGAAAATTAGTTTCGCCATGTTTTCCGCCGTCGGGTTTTCGTCTAGTAAATAATGTTTCTCACCGCGCTGCTGGAGCACCGGCACGAGTGGGTCGTCTTTACAAAGCAACATCCGGTGGTCGAGCGTCTCGTCAACCCACGTTTTTAAGATGCGTTTGATGTCGGCAAAATCTACCACCATGCCGCGTTCATCGAGGTTCTCCGATTTGACATCGACTTCGATGCGGCCATTGTGACCATGGAGGTGACGGCACGGGCCTTCGTATTGCAAGAGTCGGTGGCCGTAGCAAAAATCAATATGTTTAGTCGCGGTGTACATGGCCTTCAGCATACTCACTCATCGGCCGGACGCAAGTGAAACGCATTGCGCGCTGCCACGGTTCCCGGTATAGTCCCGGCATGAAAGCGAAACTGCTCACCATTTTGCTCCTGACATTCACCCTCGGCGCTGCTCTCGCGACAGCGGGTACGGATGATCCGCCGACTAATCACAACGCGCTCCGCAAACTCGGCCGCGGCTTTGCCAACGTCTTGTTCGGCTTCATCGAAATTCCTAATCAATACACCAAAGCCGTCTCCGAACACGGTGGCTCCGCCGGCGTGACCTATGGTGTGCCGAAAGGTTTTGCGCGGTGGATTGGGCGGGAATTCGTCGGCGTGTTTGAGATTGTCACATTTCCGATTCCGGCACCGGCAGGCTACAAGCCAGTCATGAAACCGGAATTTCCAAACGAAGATTACGAACCGTAATCGGCCGCCATGCCGGCGCCCACCCAAGTTTTCAGTGTCAGCGAACTGACGCGCCGTCTCAAGGTGCTGCTCGAAGGCCAATTCCCGGCGTTGTGGGTCGAAGGGGAAATCTCCAACCTCGCTACTGCGCCGTCCGGTCACGTCTATTTCACACTCAAAGACGCTAATGCCCAATTATCCGCCGTGCTATTTCGTGGTTCCGCCGGTAAGCTCAACTTCCAGCTCGCCGACGGCCAGCAAATCGTTGCGCTCGGTGCCGTCAGCGTTTACGAACGCCGCGGCCAATACCAACTCATCGTCAGCCAACTTCTACCGAAAGGACTCGGTGCACTCCAGCTTGCCTTCGAGCAACTCAAACAAAAACTTGCTGCCGCCGGCTTGTTCGACCCAGCTCAAAAAAAATCACTCCCGGTTTTACCGGCACGCATCGGCTTGGTCACTTCGCCGACCGGCGCGGCTGTCCGCGATTTTCTCAACATTCTGAATCGCCGGTATCCCGACCGGCGCGTCATCATCAATCCGGTCCGAGTTCAAGGTTCCGGTGCCGCTGAAGAAATTGCCGCCGCCATTGACGAGTTCAACGCCGGCAACCTTGTCGATGTCATCGTCATCACTCGCGGTGGCGGTTCACTCGAAGATTTGTGGGCGTTCAACGAAGAAGTCGTCGCCCGCGCCATCGCCCGGTCGCGGATTCCGACCATCTCCGCCGTCGGCCACGAAATTGATTTCACCATTGCCGATTTCGTCGCCGATTTGCGCGCGCCGACACCGAGCGCCGCCGCCGAGTTGGTCGTGAAAGCGAAAGCCGAATTCCAAACCGAACTCCGGCAATTCCAGCAGCGGCTCGATAAAGATTTGCGATACCGGCTCAGCGAATCGCGCCGGCGCTTGGCCGATTGCGCGCTCCGGCATCCCACCGAATTGGTCCGGCAATTCCAGCAACAAGTTGACGACCTTACCCACCGGCTCGACCAAGCCGCGGCGGTGACATTGGTGCACCGGCGGTCGCGTTTGGCGGCGAACAAATTGTTATCACCGCGAGATTTCATTCGCGGTCAACGGCAACAGCTCACCACGCAAACGCATCGGCTGGAAACCAGTTTGATGCAACACCGGCAAGAATCCCGACAATGTCTGAAAGAATTAACCGGTAAGCTCGATTTGCTCAGTCCGAATTCCACGCTGGCCCGCGGCTACAGCATTACCCGGTTGGCGAATGGGAAAGTTGTGCGTACCGTGAAGAAGGTAACTGCCGGTACAAAAATTCGGACACTCGTGACCGACGGCGAATTTGAATCAGTCGTCGGTTAGAGTTTCTTAGCTGGCGTCGTTGCTGGCGCCGGTACCGGTGGTTCCGACTTCAGCATTTCTTTGGAATACTTTGCGTACTTCGACGGCAAGCCCAACGGTGGCGTGCCCTGCCAGCGAACGGCAATCACGTTGACGTTTGGCTGAAATGCTTCGGGGTTGAAACGATTGACTTCGGTAATCGAGGCTTGTTTCGCTTCCGCGCCGGTGTCACCAGCTTTCAAACCATATTGCGTGCTGAAATAAATTCCGCCATCCACGAGCAATAGCGCATCGGCGCCCAATTTAATCGCCTTCTTCACCAGCAGCGGCATGTGATGTTCTTCCGGTTGGGCGTAGAACGGACTGGTGATGCGTAATTCGGCAATGACTTCGTAAGGAGCCGTTGGCAATGTCGTGAAGACCGGTAAATCATATTTCATCGACACAATCGAGCCGCTGGCCGTCGGCCACGATTGTTGTTCGCCGACGTACGGGCGCACCACCGCCGTCGCGCACCCAAGTGTCAAAACTAGTCCCAGCAAACAGATTGAGTTTTTCATAAATTCCTCCACCGAATACCGGTTCCATACCACAACCACCGGGTAGATGAAAAGCACAAATTGCCGGCCCAGCCGCGCTCGACAGACCGCCGGGATTCTGGTAAGCAACTTCTATCGATGAAACTGCGTCGCGAAATTCTAGCCAATGTCCGTCGGCTTGTCGTCAAGTTCGGCACCGGCCTCTTGACCGACGACCAGAACCGGCTGTCGTTACCCGCCATCGAACGCCTCGCCCGGCAAATTGCCGCGCTCCGTGCCGACGGACGGCAAGTGGTGCTCGTCAGTTCCGGTGCCATCGCCGCCGGCATGAGCGCGCTCGGTTTCACCAAACGTCCGCAAGAATTACCGGCGCTCCAAGCCGCCGCCGCCGTTGGCCAAGGCAAATTAATGGCCGCCTACGACAAAGCCTTTGGCAAGCTCGGATTGAACGTCGCCCAAATTTTGCTGACGCACGACGACCTTAAAAGTCGCCACCGGCACCTCGCGGCCCGCAATACCATCGACACATTGCTGGA
>CAINDI010000169.1 GCA_903847335.1 uncultured Verrucomicrobiota bacterium
CCCGGAGATTCAATGAACGCCCAAGTTGTCACTGGAACATCCGCCGGATTGACTGGTTTTAATGGTGCCAACGTTTTGGATATCAATTTAGATGTGGGAGGAATTTCTGGGAGTTCAGGCACTTCATGGGTTTCCACCAAATCACTAGGTATCTACCAATCCAATACCGTCTATACATTGACGGTTGCTGAAGCAAGCCAACACAATAATCCTACGCGCGGCACCACCATTGCGCTGGCAGCTCAAGGTAGCATTCCCTCCTCCGGTAGCTCTCCAGCATACACAGCGGCTTCCACGAGTCTGAATTTTACTAATCTTTCTACGACCTTCACAGACGTAACTGTGGTTCTGAACACTGCCCTCCAGCCTTCACTAGTCGGGGAACAAATTGCAGTTTTACTAGAACAAAATGCGATCTCATCCGAATATGGTAACGAAGTCTTTTTTGACAACGTCCGATTGACCACATCTCCATCGCCCATCCCTGAACCAGGCGTAATTGGTTTATTGGGTTTGGGTGGTTTCCTTCTCTTGTGGCAGCGCCGAAAAGCGCAACACTCCTGAGTATTCGGTCTTATCCGCGTCAATTAAGCATTACCGGCCAAATTCTTGAATGGCTGCCATGATAAGGCGCATTCCGGTCAGGCGCGAACCGTTGTTAATCGAACCGGCAGTGGCAAAAAGCAGTCCGCGTTGGGCGCGAGCTTGTTCGAAATCCCGGAGAAATTCGCGGACGATATTTTCTTCTTCATTGCGACTGAAAGTAAATGGCGCAAGCTGTCCGTCAATTACCGCACCCGGCATGTGTTGGCGAATCAATGAAACCGGCAACGTCGGCCCAAAGTTCACGCCGGTGAAATTCAACCGAGACAACACCGGCAGGAGATGTCCCATCGCGGAGTCAGAATGTTGGTACCGTCGGTCACCGGGCGCAGGTGAAAAGCGGTCGAACATTGTTTTCAAAATCGGATAGGCAAACAATTCGTACATATCAGCAGTGAGCAGACAACAGTTGTCGTCATTGAATTGGAAACCGTGAGGGAACTGGCCGCTTTCTTCATCCAAGATACGCGCCCGCTCCAGCATGGCACGAATCATCAAATCACGAAAACGCACAGCAAGATCCGGATTATCCATGATGAGGAAAACCAAATCTTCTGAACCATAGACAGACGTCGCAAAAGTGACCGGACCCCGCTGGAAGCGGTAAGTTGGCGGCTGAACGCCGAGCGCCATGAGCCGGTGTTTTTCGGAATCCCAATTTGCTGGCAAGATAAAGCTCCGGAGATTTTCCAATCGCTGCTCGACACGGTCAAGCAGTTGCTGAAGTTCAGCTTCACCGTGGGCGGATTGCTGAAGCCAATAGGATTCGTTATGCCAAATGTTATTGGCCTCAAAAATATCGTACAATTGCTTGACCGGTGGATAGGTCAGCTTCGGATCCGGAATGTTTTCCGACAACAGGCGCCGACCAACAATTTTTTCCGATTTGTCGTTGTAAACCCGACTCACTTCAGCACCCCATACGGCATCATGGAGCAACCGGTGCCAAGCGGCCGGAGTTTCGGGAATATCAAGTTCGGCAAAAATACATTCCCGACTCATCAAAATTCCAAGTGGCACCTGAGGAATGTCCGCTCCGAATGGATTTGCCACCGCTCGCTCTTGATCTGCCCAGAAGCGCTCGAGATTCACCGGCGCCAACCCACCGGCGGCACGTGTCCGCGCGACTAACTTCGCTGCGTGTTCGTTAATATTTAAATTAATTTGAGCCATGTACGGCTTTTTTTCACACGCAGCCAGACATTGCAATCTCCAATTTTTTAGAATAACTGGGAAAACACTTGTCAGAAAAAACAATTTCAGACACATTGCGTACCAACGCGGTTTCAGGAGAATTATGATTAAATTTGAAAAGCGGATTTTATTTGTCGGGTATGGTGCAGTCGCGCAATGCACGTTGCCAATTCTAGTC
>CAINDI010000170.1 GCA_903847335.1 uncultured Verrucomicrobiota bacterium
AAAATGGCGAACCATCTTGTGTAATGAATCCGGAGCATAAAACGTGTTGCCATCTGTGAATGCAATTATCTCTCCCTTGGCTTGCGGCACCAGCGTGTTCATCACCGCCGTTTTGCCTTGATGGGTATCAAACGGGAAAAATCGGATTCGAGGATTTCCGGCGCAACGCTGGCGGATGATTTCCCGGGTGCGATCCGTCGAACAATCATCGCCCAATAAGAGTTCACAACGATTCGCCGGGTACTCCAGCGCCTCAAAATTGTCGATCCGTTGGGTAATCAGCTTTTCCTCGTTATGGAGAGAAATGACGAGTGAAACAAACGGGGTAAACTGCACGTCACTTCGATGCCGGCGGCGAATGAAGCTAGCGAGGAACGCCACCAATAGGAAGTAGCCGACATATGTGTACAACAATAAAGCCCCGGCGGTAAGAAATAAGAAATGCATTCTAGTGCCGGTGTTGTTCGTACCACGCAATCGTCTGCCGCAGCCCCGTTTCAAAGGGCGTACCAGCACGGAAGCCAAACTCTTGTTGCGCGCGGGTGACATCCAGACACCGGCGTGGCTGACCGTCCGGCTTCGTCGCATCCCAGCGGACTGCGCCGCGGTAATTCGTCAACTTTACGATCAGTTCGAAGAGCGCTTTGATCGAAATTTCCTGACCCGCACCGATGTTGACCGGTTCGGATCGATTATACTTCTCCGCCGCTAAGAGAATTCCTTCCGCCGCATCCGTAACGTAGATAAATTCCCGGGTGGCCACCCCGGTGCCCCAACATTCAATCGCCGGAGCACCCGCCTCGCGCGCATCCACGCATTTTTTGATCAAGGCAGGGATGACGTGGGACGAGGCCGGGTCAAAGTTATCCCGGGGACCATAGAGGTTGACCGGCAAGAGGAAGACAGCATTCATCCCATATTCTTGCCGGTAGGCTTGGCACTGAACCAGCAACGCTTTCTTCGCGATCCCGTACGGCGCATTAGTTTCCTCCGGATAGCCGATCCATAAATCATCCTCTTTGAAGGGCACCGGTGTAAACTTCGGATACGCACAAATAGTCCCGACGACAACGGTCTTGGCAATCTTGCATTGCCGGGCTTGCTCAATCAATTCGATGCCCATAATGGCGTTTTCGTAGAAAAACTTGCCGGGATGTTCCCGGTTCGCACCGATGCCGCCCACCACGGCGGCCAGATGGAGAACCAGCGTAGGCTGTTGGGCTTCAAACAACTGACGAATCGCCTGCCGGTCGCGCAGATCGCAGTCCTTACTGCGGGGCGCGAAAACTTCCTGACAACCGCGAGTTCGTAAGGCTTCGACCACATGTGACCCAAGAAAACCCGCCCCACCGGTTACGATGACGCGTTGATTGCTCCAGAAATTCATGTCGTCACCTTCGCCACCTTGCCGCCCAGCTTATCCGCGAGTAGTTGAACATCCGCATCGACCATTAACTCAGTCAATTGTTTGAATTTGGTTTTTGCCTCCCAGCCGAGGATGCGCTTCGCCTTCGACGCATCGCCGATGAGCAGCTCGACCTCCGCCGGACGAAGGTAGCGCTTGTCAAAGCTCACATATTTCTGCCAATCCAATCCGACATGCCCAAACGCAATCTCACAGAACTCCCGAATCGTGTGCGTTTCACCAGTGGCAATGACATAATCACCGGGTTGTTCCTGCTGCAACATTAACCACATCGCCTCCACATATTCCTTGGCATAACCCCAATCGCGCTTGGCATCCAGATTGCCGAGAAACAGCTTATCCTGCAACCCAGCTTTGATGTAGGCGACTGCCCGGGTGATTTTCCGCGTGACAAACGTCTCACCGCGCCGAGGGGATTCATGGTTGAACAGGATCCCATTGGAGGCGTGTAATCCGTAGCTCTCACGGTAGTTGATTGTCGTCCAATACGAAAACACCTTGGCGCACCCATACGGACTGCGGGGATGAAAGGGTGTGGTTTCCTTCTGAGGAACTTCGGCGACTAGTCCGAACATTTCACTGGAAGACGCCTGATAAAAGCGCGACTGTACGCCGGTTTCACGAATCGCTTCTAAAATCCGAATTGTGCCAACTCCGGTGATGTCGGCTGTATATTCCGGAATGTCGAAACTCACTCGGACATGGCTTTGCGCCGCAAGATGATAAATCTCATCCGGCTTCAAGTCGTAGAGTAATTTGACCAAGTTCACTGAATCGCTCAAATCGCCATAGTGCAGAAAAAGCCGAACCCCGTGAATATGCGAATCTTGATACAGGTGATCTAGTCGCTCGGTATTGAATGTCGAAGCGCGCCGGATAATCCCGTGGACTTCATAACCTTTGCTTAATAACAACTCCGCCAAGTACGACCCGTCTTGGCCGGTAATGCCGGTAATTAACGCTTTTTTCATAAAGATTTTACCCTCCTGTACAAGTTCGTTTCAGCCCTTCTTCCACACCACTGCGCGGCTTCCAGCCGAGTTCTTTTTCCGCCGCTGCGCAATCAAACGCAATTGGAGCCAGTGCCGACTTTAACCGATAGCGCGTCAAGGGGACACTCCGCTTCAAAACTTTTCCTAACAACTCAATTCCCACCGCCAACAGATAGACCACCGGAAAAGGAATTTTTACAATTTTCGCATTTTCCCCGGCGACCTGATGGATCAGTTTCTCCTGTGTCCAATGACCCTTGTCCACAATGTGGAAAAGTCCGGGCTTACATTGGGCCGCCAGTAAAATCGCATCCACCACATCCTCGACGTAGACCAGCGGCAAGACCAATTGCCCATCGCCCAAAATTACATACCGCCCTTTAACGTATCGCGCAACGGCTCCGGTCAGCACCGGCGCACCGGGACCGAAGACTTGACCGGGACGCAGGATGACCGCTTGTAAATCCGTGGCTTGCCGGACTAATTGTTCAGCGGCAAGTTTGGTTTGCGTATAGGCGCCGCGTTCGCCGGCGCGCGGTTCCAGCGGCCAATCTTCGCGCATCTTCCCGCCCGGCTTGGCAGCCGCGGCGTGCAAAACGCTGAGCGAGCTGACATAGACCAACCGGCGCACCTGATGCCGACGCATACTTTCAATCACATTCCGCGTGCCGACGACTGTGCCGCGTTCAAAATCTTCCCGGCTCCCACTCATCGCCGCGCCGACATGGTACACAATTTCCGTCCCCGCTACCGCGCGCTCCACCACTGCGGGATCGCCCAAGTCACCGACAACGACTTCGATTCGCGAATCTGCAGGAATCTCACGTCGCACCAAGACACGGATCCGGTCATGCTGTTCGAGCAAGCGTTTTAATAAATGCCGACCAATGAACCCACCGGCACCGGTGACCAAAATCGGCGCGGTGAGGTTGGTTGGGAACTGAACCTGCCATTGGTGCTTCGCTTCATCCGCCGGACGTGCGACGCGTTCCGTCCAATCCACAACTTGCCGGGCGCTGGCGACGCTGATGGGTGGTTGAGGAAGCGGGGAGAGAAGACCTTGGTAAAAATCTTCCACCAATATCTGCAGCCCGTGATACGGCATCAGCTTGCCACGTAAGAATCGCATAACGTTACCGGTCACCTGCGTACAAATCGTCCGGCCTTCATCAATGGCGTTCGCCGCGCGTTCGATGGCTTTGGGCAACGGTGTGTTCTTCCGGTGGGCGATAAACATCGAAAACAAATCCACACGCAAAGTTCCCTTCGTCCCTTGAATGAAAAGTTGATTCTGGATCGGCTTCACATTCCAGGAGAGCTGAATCTGACCGGTGCCTTTTGCACACCGCACCAAGGCGCGCCATTCGTCAAACCGGAGATTCGGGTCAATACTCAACTTGCCGGCATTCCGAAATTGCGCCTGCACATCTTCAATCTCACCCAGAAATGCCTGTAGCAAATAGAGCGCATGAACGCCGAGATCACGGAATGGGTAGCCCCCGTCCCGATATTGCGGCGGTAATGGCCCACCGAGGTACGGCGGATAATCGGAACTGCGAAAATAATCCACCGCCAAAATATCACCGACCGCACCGGCGCGAACCATTTCCAGCGCGCGCACCACAAACGGATCGCGTAACAGCGAATGATTGACGCAAACAACCCGGTTAGCCTTGGTTGCCGCTTCAGCAATCCGGTCACAGTCTTCGACGCTCGTTGCCAGTGGCTTTTCAACAAGCACATGGCAACCGCGTTCGAGCGCCTGAATTGTCAGTGGCGCATGGGAGGCCGGTGGTGTCAAAATATGAACCACATCCACTCCGGCATCAAAGAGTTCATTGACCGAACCAAAGCTCCGGCAGCCCACTTCTTTTGCAACGACTTGAGCCCGCGCCAAATCCAAGTCGCACACACCGACAAGCTGAACATTTGCCAGCCGGCGTAACGCCAAGATGTGAAACTTGCTGACATAGCCGGTGCCAATGAGACCAACGCGGAATTTAGGTGAATTATTCATTTAGAGAATCTCATTAGGAAGCTGTTCGCTCGTCGGAGAAGGCGGAACTGGTGGTGGTGGCTGCGGTAATCGGTAGACTAGCAAATCACCATAAAAAGAATTCGCCACCTGCCCAATGAGTTGGCCGTGACGGGCAGAATACGCTTGGATTGTGGTGCGCAGTTCTGCCCAATTATCGACTCCTAGCCCTTGCCCTTTGATCATCACGCGGTCATTAATAATCAGATAATGCGGCTGACGAGTACGGATGGCTTCTGAAA
>CAINDI010000171.1 GCA_903847335.1 uncultured Verrucomicrobiota bacterium
CAAACTAGAATTCGTTCCGAGTTGTGCCAACTTCAGCCTCGTCAACGTCGGCGACGGCACCAAAGTGTTCACCGGTTTGCAACAGCAAGGCGTCATCGTGCGCCCAATGGCCGGCTACAAAATGCCGTCATGGATTCGCGTCACCGTCGGACTACCGGTGGAAAACCGCCGCTTCATCCGCGCACTCACGACAGTCCTGTGAATTGCCCGTGGCCCGTGTGCCGGAAAGAGCGCGAAGAAACCGTCTAGGAAATAGGGCACAGGAAAATCGACCGCGCAAACCCACAGGTTTAAGCCCAGCGTGACCGTCAAACCTACAGCTTCCGTCAGAGAAGTGGCTATTCTTTTGGAGCGAATACTCAACTATTGTCCACCTAGGTAGAGTTTACAGTCGCGAGTGACAACCATGAACCGGATATAAAGCCCCGGAAGTTTACTGTACTACCATCCAGTAGATTTCAAGTTTCAAGAGTTGCTACCTTTGCGATGCCCTATTAGGCGAAAATCCGTTCAAAGTGTAGGACTAAGTTCTGCAAGCGAGTAATTCCGTTAACATCCCTAACCTCGCTAATAAAATTGCAGAGGGGCAGAAAACTGTCTGGGATAGATCGAAAGTACTCGTAATATCTGCCTCGTTCACACACAAATTCAATAAGGTTCAGTCCTTGATGACTGAGTGTCTCCGCAAACTCTTTGGCCGACTTAAAGTCCTGTTGGCTCGGGTTTCGACAGCTAAGCAGATTGGGGTTGGTATTTGGGTGATTATGAAAAATCAGAATCGATGCGCAATCCTCTTCTCGCGCAAGTTGCCCGATCCGCTCGACTGAGAGGTAAAGCGCAACCTGTGTTCTGTCGATGCCTTTGTTAATCCATAACAAATCGATTCGTCGGTGACGCTCAAATGCAACAACAATCCATTCGTGTTTTTTGTACTTGAGAATTGCTGCGCATAGCGAAGGACCATCGAATAGCGATTCGTTCACCCGACAGAAATGTCCATCAGGTTTCATCGCCTTTTTGAAATCTGGATTTGCTATAAATCCTGTTTTATTGAAAGAAAAGTAGACGTGAATCCGCTTCGCTCTTCGCTTATGAGCCAATTGCTCGATCTCTCCTATTTCGAATGGGCGTAAGTGAGTGAATACGAAGATAGAAACAGGAAGGACGACAAGCAAACAAAGTAGAAACACTAGAAATGCCGTGTCAGTCATTGAAATACCACCAGCAGCAGCACGGCGGGCCGGGCTTTTGGGGCGAGGGCTTTGAGGTCAATGGATTCCGTTTCGGCACGGAGTGGATTGAGTGCGGTGGCGGCAAAGATGAGCAGCAATAGGCCGGTGCGTTTCATGGCGCGCAGAATAGGCCGGTGCCGATGGCCGGTCAAGCGTGCGCTACTCGGCAAAATCATTCTTGACGATGCGCCGGCAACAAAGTGTTTACTACTTTGCTGGTGCTGATTTTAGAATTAGCCTAGCGCGGAACCCAATTCGTTCGCGGTCGTCCGCTCAGACCATCAAGGTAGGGTTTCATCGCGGCAAACCACTTCTTCGCCATTTTCTTCTGACCCTGTGGATTGGGGTGCGCCCAATCAAATGTGTCCGTATCCACCCGTTTCGGATTTGCCACCCAGCCTTCATACATCGGCATCGTCATCACCGGCGACTGTTCGGTGGTAATTTCTCCGGCGATTTGCTCCACAAGCAAACGAATTTTCAGTGCCGCGCTGTCCTTAAAATTTAAGTGCGCAATCAACACCACCATGTGTGGATTCTGCCGGCGCAACAGGATGATGATCTCCTTTAATGGCTCGCTCACCGCTGCGAGATAATCCTTCGCGCTCTTGTCGTTCGTCCCGATATGAATGAGTGCAATGTCCGGCGCGGCTTGCCATTTCGCCATCCACTCCGGTAACTTGTCGCGCACCGCCCCGGTCTTCCAGCCATAATGGCCTTCATGGTTGAGATCAAATGGAGTCGGCCATTTTGCGGCGGGCTGCAATCCCGTGTTTTGAGAGCCGACAAAATCAAATTCATAACCGGCTGCCTTCAGAATTCCATACAACGGATACCGGTAGGTATATTCCAGCCGATTAGTCACTCCGCCCTGCGTAATCGAATCGCCCAGCGGCAGAAGATGAATCGGCCGAGCCTCCGCAATTCGCCCGCCCACCACAACCGCCAAAATCAGAAGTAGTTTCTTGATGATGATTCTCCGCACACGCTTTATCACACGCCAACAAAAAACCATAGCAGTTATTCGCCATTGCATATGGGAGTGACGATTTCTAGTTTGCGGTCAGTTAAAAATTGTTCTAGGTTTGACCGGTAATGCGTAGTACATCGTTTATCTTCGGACTGAACGGCGAACGGTTCGTGCACGTTTTTTTCTGAAGGTCGCCACATGCAGGGTGATCACAAATCCGCTTGGATGGCTCAACTGTAAAAACTGGTTTTACGAAATTGCCGGGGCGTTTCCTTTTGGAAGTTTCGGAATAATCGAGCAAAGTAGGCGGGATCGGAATACCCGCACAGACGCCCGATTTCACGGATCGGCTGGTCGGTCTGTTTCAGCAACATCATCGCCCGTTGCAACCGCATGTTGAGCAGGTAATCGCTGGGGGCGATTCCCATCGAGGCCTGAAAACGGCGTGTCAACGTGGACCGGTGCATCTGGAAATGTCGAGCCAGCGTCTTGATCCCGAATGTTGGCGAGCTCCATTCCTTTTCGATCAACACCACCATTTCGCGAATCAGCGGATCGTCTGGCAGGCCTTGCGGACGGCGCGACACATGCGCCAAAAGATCGTACGCCATCACGCTAGCTTTGATTTCATCTTCCTTGGTGCCCATCCGGATCGCATCGCGAATCTGATCTAGGATTTTCACCGGTGGCACTTCGGATTTATAGATGCCGGCGCGCTTGAAGCCAAAGGCCATGCCAATCTCCACCGCCAGCGGGCCTTCCCACGTGAACCAGCGCAGTTCCCACGGTGCGTCGTGCGCCTGGGCAAATTGAAATGTGTGCGGTGCGTAGACCACCATGTATCCCGGAGCCAACACATGCTCCCGGTCGGCAAACTTGACCGTGCCGGTGTTTTCCACCGCCCACATCACCTTCGAGTAATTCACTCGTGAAGCGCACTCAATTGCACGTGGGGAGAACCGAGCGTGACCAATGCTGCGCGCCACCAGCGGCACGGTCGCCTTGGGCGGCAGCCGCAGCGGCCGGCGGACGATATCAACGAAACATTCCCGGTCGGCATCATCCACGGCTTTTCCCAGATTCTTTTCTGTTTGCACCATAATCCTGTTTTTATCACATCTTTCCAATATGAGTAAGTTAAAATGCGTGTACAATTGAAATTGTTATGCGGCAATAGTCATATTATCAAAACAAAAAGGATATACATGAACGGGCCTGTTAAAATTGCAATCGTCGGCCTCGGTCGAGCCGGGTGGGGCATTCACGCCCTACAGCTTCGTGGTCGTCCGGATTTTCGGGTTGTGGCCGTAGCGTCGTCGGATGCTGCGCGGCGGAACGAAGCCATGGCGGATTTCCATTGCGAAGCGTATGTCGATCTGAAGAGCTTGCTGAAAAAATCGGCAGCCGAGGTGGTGGTCATCGCCACACCATCGTCCATGCATGAATCAGATGCATTACAGGTTCTCAACTCCGGACGCCATTGCATCCTCGAAAAGCCGATGGCCATGAGCCATGCGGGTGCGAAGCAAATCCTAGCGACGACAACCCGGAAGCGCCGGAAACTTTTCATGCACCACAGCTGCCGTTTTTCGCCGGAATACTGTCATTTGCGTGAAATTCTCGACAGTGGTGTACTAGGCCACGTGTTCGAGATTCGCGCCTGCTGGACTTCCTTTGCACGTCGCAACGACTGGCAGACGCTGCGTAAAAATGGCGGCGGCATCCTAAACAACAACGGTCCGCACATTTTAGATCAGACGCTTGCTTTTTTGGATGCGCCGGTGGTTTCACTTTTGGGCGACCTTCAACACCTCAAGGATCCGGGTGATGGCGAAGATCACGCCCACGTTTTCATCAAGGCCGAAAACGGTCGAGTTGCCGACATCACTCTTTCATCCGTGTGTGCGCTGCCATTACCGAAATGGATGTTTCTCGGATCCTGCGGCACCTTGAGCACCGACGGCACCACCACCACGCTGCGGTATTTCGATCCCAAAAAAGTAAGCCCGCTGAAAGTCGTAGACGGCCCGGCACCCGGTCGAGCATTTGGCAACGACGACAAACTTCCATGGGTGGAAAAAAACTTCCCGACACAGCCGACTGTAAAATATCCGTCATTTTACGACAACGTGGCGGATGTGCTGTTGCGAAATAAACCGATGTTTGCGACGCCGCCGCAGGCTGTGGAAGTTGTGCGCATCTCGGAATGGGTGCGCAAAGGCACAAAGTTCACCCAACCGATTATCCGTCAATCCGCTAGGAAATAACCGCAAAAAAACTGCAGGAGACAAATATGAAAAACGAACGAATGGTCGCCGTCATCACCGGAAAGCGATGCTGTGTCCTTGAAAAACAGCCATTTTCTTGTGAAAAATTGAATGATTACGAAGTCCTAGTCCAGACCACGGCCACCGCGATTTCGCCTGGCACCGAATTGGGCTGTTACGGCGCGTTGGATCCAGCGGTCGCCTCAGGAAAAGCGTGGAACAGCTATCCTTGGCAGCCTGGGTATAGTGCAGTGGGAAAAATTCTCGCCATGGGTGCCAAGGTTAGCGGTTATCAAATCGGGCAGCGGGTGGTCTGGGCGGGAACACACGCCTCGTGTGGAATCGCAGATGTCCAAAAGGACCCGCGTTTCGCAGCGATTCCCGACGGTGTATCCGATACGGATGCGTCCATTCATTACATGGCCGCGATTTCGAGCGGCATCGTCCACTCGGCCGGTTGCAAAGGTGGCGAGGTGATCGCACTTTTTGGACTGGGCGTGATCGGCAACATGGCTGGCCAGTTTTTGCTTGGAACCGGTGCGAAGGTGGTTGCCTTTGATCCTGTCGCCAAGCGCCGCGCAATCGGACGGCAGTGCGGTTTAACGGTGCCAGAGACAACGACACCACAGGCGTTCATTGAGGAATTGAAGGCCATGACTAATGGGAAAGGCCCGAATATTGGTATTGATGCGGTGGGCAACTCCGCAATCATCGAGCAGATTGTCAATATCATGCCTTCACTCGGCACGGTCATCATGCTGGGAACGCCCAAGGTGGCGTACGAGACGAACATCACCAACCTGTTGCTGGCCATCCATCGCCGGCCACTAACCCTGTGTAGTTCCAGGATCAACTGCGTGCCGGATTTCGCCGGGCATGAATCCGCCTATCTTTCCATGCTGTTGGAAAAAATCCGCGATGGGAAACTGAAGATTGCTCCAATAATTACCCATCGAATCAAACCCTATGAAATTGGAAAAGCCTACGACGGCTTGCTGGACGACAAGGAGAATTACCTCGGAGCGATCGTCAACTGGTGCTGAAACAGCCGCCGGAAATTTCTTCAAAGTTTGTGTCCGGCATAACAACTAATCTACCCACGCCGATACAGGTGACAGTTATAAACCGGACAGCTAAAGGCACCGGACAAGTTGACAAACGAAACAATTAAAAAACAGACAGCGTGCGTTATTACCGGTGCCCGTGACCATCGGGAGTAAAGTATTTCCTTCGATGGTCTTCTGACCTATGCCGCCACCGTCAATAGTTAGCGGTACAGCAAAATAAGATTTAATTCCAGTTTGCGGTAAGCTGGGAATTGTTCTAGGTTCGACCGGTAATGCGTAGCGCTTGGCATCACTCGTCAGTCTGGCGCGGCCGGGAACGAATCGTGAATTCGTTTCGCGGCTGGTTCGGTCATTTTAATTCGGCCACCCATTTCATCGTCTGGCTAACCGCCATCGTGTTCATCGGCCAATTGGTTTGCGATTTGTTCCGGTGGGAAATGATCTCAGATTACGGCACTCCGGTCAGCGCGCTATCGTTTCTCTTTGGGCTAAATGGCGAACGGCTCGCGCACGGTTTCATCTGGCAACCGATGACGTATATGCTGTTGCACGACGGCATCTGGCATATTTTGATCAACTTGATTATGCTCTGGGTGTTTGGCCGGGAAGTGGAATATTTCATCGGGCCGAAAGCTTTTTCCCGGTTGTATATCTTCGCCGGACTACTCGGCGGCGCGTTGTGGCTGGCGTTTAATTTCACCAACAACAGCCCGCTTGTCGGCGCATCGGCGGCAGTGCTCGGCTGCGTCATCGCCTTCGCCACGCTTTTCCCAGAACGCGAACTGACGTTTCTGGTTTTCTTCGTGCTACCGGTAACTCTCCGCGCCAAATACATCGCGTTAATCGCCATCGCATTTGATGTCGCACCACTGTTGACTCATCAAACCACCAACGTCGCTCACCTCGCCCACCTCGGTGGAGCCGCATTTGGATATGTCTACATCAAGTCGCTGGGTTACGGCGCGCCGCCACGCTGGTTGATTTGGTTGCGCAACCTGACTCCGCGCCGGTACCCGAAACCCAAACCCGCCGCCATGACCCGCGAACAATTCATCCGCAACGAAATCGATCCGATTCTCGACAAGATTTCTCGCGAAGGCATACAAAGTCTCACTCGCCAAGAACGTAAAATTCTTGAATCGGCGAAAGACTTGATGCAAAAGCAACAGCGGTGAACCGTTGATGTCGCCACCGCGTTCCCAGCTTCTAAAATTGCTCGCGGCGCGGCCGCTCCCCAAGCTGACCGCGCAAAAACTCCTCCGGCAACAAGGTTTTCGCGATTCAGTCAGCATTACCGCCGGAATCGCGCGCCTCGCGGCAGACGATTTGCAACGCCGGCATCTCCGTAAAATCTTTTCACACGTCACCGGTGCCTGTCTCGCCTCGGCCGATCCCGACCGGGCGTTGCTGAATTTCGAGCGGCTGGCCGCAGCGCTGCCGAATCCGAGTATGTTTTACCAATACCTGCAAACTGCGCCGGACCGGCTTGATTTGCTGGTAAAAGTTTTTGCGCACTCCCAAGCCTTGTCCGACACGCTGGCTCGGAACGCCGCCTATTTCCATTTTCTCATCGCACCGGCAACTTTGAAAGCGCCGCGTCCAAAAACTTGGCTCACCGCCGAATTGAATCGGTTACTCTTACCGGAACGCCAAGCGAAAAATAAATACGATGTGATTCGTCATTTCCGCCGGCGCGAAATGCTGCGAATTGGTGTGCGCGATTTGACCGGCTTAGCACCGGTCGAGGAGACAACGCTGGAATTATCCAATCTCGCCGATGTTTGTCTGCAAGCTGTTTATGCCATTGCGTTTGAGAAATTGTGTCGGGAACTCAAAACCTCCGGTGTGCGGTTCGCCGTCATCGGCATGGGAAAACTTGGCGGTCACGAGTTGAATTACTCCAGCGATGTCGATGTGATTTTCGTCTACGACGAAGAAGGCCAGTTGACGCCGGTGCTATCGAAGCACGACTTCTGCCGGAAGCTCGGCGAAGAAATCGTCCGCGAAGTCGGCGCAAAAAGTAACGAAGGCACAATCTTTCGGATCGACCTGCGACTCCGACCGGAAGGTTCCAGCGGTCCACTCGTCCGGTCGCTGGAAAGTTGCGAAAATTACTACGCCGAATGGGGCGAGACGTGGGAACGGATGGCTTTAATCAAAGCCCGGTGCGTCGCCGGCGATGTCGCGCTCGGCGATGAATTTATCCAGATGGTGCAGCCGTTCGTCTACTCGCGCCATGCCGGTACGCAAGTTGTCCAACAGATGGCCGCAATCAAGCAGCGCATTGAAACTGAAATCGTTCACGACGACCGACTCACTCGGCATGTCAAACTCGGCATCGGTGGCATTCGCGAAATTGAATTCATCGTCCAATCGTTCCAAGTCCTTCATGGCGGACACCATCCCCAATTACGAAATCGAAGCACACTGCCGACACTCAAGCTTCTAGCCAAAGCTCGGTTGCTGAATGCCAAAGATGCCGACACGTTGACCGCGGCCTACCGGTTTCTCCGCAACGTCGAGCACCGGCTACAGATGGAAATGGAATTGCAAACGCACACAATTCCCGACGAAGCGCACGCCCAGTACCGGCTCGCTCGCAGTCTCGATTTTTCAACGGTCGAGAAATTTCAAACTGCACAAAATACGCAGACCGGAGCCGTCCGAAAAATTTACAAAGCCGTGCTCACCACAGCGACCACGTCACCGCCAGTAACCAATTTTTCTATGACTGAACCGGCCGCTCTGGCAAAAGCTGGGTTTCATGATACCGGCGCTGCCGCGCAGACGATGGAGATTCTCATCAACGGTTCCGGTTTTGCGCATGTCTCGCCACGGACGAAAGAATTATTCTCGCGCCTCTTTCCAGTCATCTGCGCCACTGCCGGTAAGCTCGCCGACCCAGATATGGCGTTGGCACGATTTGAAAAATTCGC
>CAINDI010000172.1 GCA_903847335.1 uncultured Verrucomicrobiota bacterium
AGATTCAAAATCTCAACCGCAAAAACTTGGTGCGCTGATACCGGACGGCTGGGCTGGTTACGCGCTGAACGGTCAGCTGTTCGTGAATAAATTTGCCTGGGTTGCCGGCGCGAACTATGCCGATTACGGCTGCAATTTCGAAACTTTCACGAACCACGAGATGCTGGAAATCGAAACGCTCGGATCGTTCACGAAAATTGCGCCCGGTCAAACGGTCGAGCACACAGAAACGTGGTCGCTGTTCGACAATGTGCCGGCACCGGAGTGCGACCGGGACGTTGCCCAGCACGTGTTGCCAAATATTCGACGTTAAGCCAAGTCGCGTTGCTGTTGCCGGTACGTCTGTGGCGTAGTGCCAAACTGCCGCTGGAACAGCCGGTAGAAATGGCTGAGATTGGTTAGACCACAATCCAACGCGATGTCCATAATCTTGGCATCGGTCATCGTCAACCGCCGGGCGGCATATTGCATTCGCACCCGATTGACCACCGCGGACGGCGTTTGCCGGAGGAGCGCCCGAGTGACACGCGCCACATGTTCTGCGCTGCGCCCGGCGAGTTTCGTAAACCCCGGTGCACCGGACCGGAAGTGTTCGGGTTGATTGATCTCGGTGCAGGCGTGCTGAAACCATTCCGGGGAATCCGCCGGTAGTGCTGGTGCCGGTTGGCGAGCGAGCATGTGAAGTAGATTCAACAGAAAACGCTCAATCACGAGCCGAGTGCGCGGGGTGTTGCAAAGTTCATCGGCGGCCCGATTGAGACGGCGAAGTTGACCGGGTTCAAGCCGGTGAACCTCCGGCGCTGGTGCGGTTGTCCATGGTGTTGTGTAGCGCTGGCGAAGCCAATTGTAAGTGTCGCGCGGGAACGCAATGTTGGTAAATTGCATGGTTGTGGCCGAGGTCAGCGCGTGGATGTCAGACGGACGGATGAAAATGATATCCCCGGTTTGGAGCGGTTTTGCCCCGGCCGGTGACGATTGCATACCGGTGCCGGCATCAATCCAGAGCACTTCAGAAAAATCATGCGTGTGCAGGCGAATTGCATCACTCGGCTTTCTCCATGCGCGAGCAACAAAAAAAGCCTCACCGGCGGCGAAGTCTTTCCAGTGCAGAATCGTTGCCATATCAATATAGGATAGCAGAACGTCATTTTAGCGCAAGACTGAGGCGCGGTGAAATTGTAGGGTTGAGGTATGACAGCGACACAGCGTTTGACAGCTGAGCAAGTGGCGACTTATCACCGCGAAGGATATTTATTACCGGTGGTGAATGTTTTTCCGGACCGGAAGTTTCAGGATTTGAAAAATAATTTTGAGGCGAAGCTGGCGGTCTTACCGGCCGACCAGCGACCGGAAGGAATGGCGTCACCGCATTTTACGGATCCTAAGTTGATGGAATGGTTATTGGCGGACGAGGTGCTGGATTTAGTGGAACCGCTCATCGGGCCGGATATTGCGTTATTCTTTAGCGCGTTCATCTGTAAACCGAAAGGCGATGGCAAGCGCGTGCCGTGGCATGAGGACTCGTCGTACTGGAAACCAATTATCTCACCAATGGAAGTGGTGACGGTTTGGTTGGCAATTGATCCATCTACGACCGAGAACGGCTGTATGTATATCGTTCCGCGGACACACAACACCGGCCGGAAGGGGTTTTCAGATTACGAGCCGGTCGATACGGCGAAGAATGTTTTTCCAACGGAGATTACGCCGGCGCAACGCAATGATGCCGCCGCGGTCCCGTGTATTCTGAAGCCCGGTCAATGCAGTTTACATGATGGCCGATTGGTTCACGGCAGCCCGCCGAACACAAGTGACATTCGCCGATGCGGTTTTACCATGCGGTATGTGCCGACGACGGTAAAACTCTCGGAAGATGCCAGCGATTGGCATCAACTCTATCTTGCCCGCGGTCGTGATCAGGCCGGTAATTATTACGCCGATCCGACAAAGAGTTATCCGGAAATCGTCGAACGCCGGGCTGCGCGCACCAAGAAAATTCACTAACACAGAGGAACTTTCCAATGGCCAGAAAATTAAATTTGCAGGACTCTCTCAAACGGTTCCAAGAAGTTTACCACGGCGCGGAAAATATGCGGCGTAAGCAGCTGATGGAGCGGCATTCAAAACGATTGCCGTGCGAAAGAATTCCGGTTTACTTTTCCGTGCCATTCGACTGGTCGCTGATGCGCGTGAATCTCTGGATGGAGCTATTGGATTGTCCGTTGGATGTGGCGGCGATTCTGCGCACCACCGGTGAATATCCACGGGAGCTAGCCGAAAAAGTAATCGCATTTCAGCTCGAACAGAGAATTTTCTACATCGAAAAAATGCCGGGCGACGTGCCAATTCGTCCAGCTATCAGTACCAACTTCAATATTCTCTGGGTCGAAAATCACAACAAGCTGAATGCCATTTACGACAAGGTTCAATATGATTTGAAAACCGGTGATTTTCATATTGAGCCATTCCTGAATTCTGAAGAAGACCTTGAGCGGCTCGAACTGAACGAATACCGCTTCGATGCCGCGCTGAGCCAGCGGCGGGTCGCACTTTTCACTGAACTCACCGGTGGCGCATTCGAGATTCGGGATGACATCATTGGTTCTGGGTATCTCAATAAGCTTGGCTCGCCTTTTGAAGAAGCCTGCCGGAGTCGCGGAATGATGAATCTGCTGATGGATATGAAAGATAATCCGGCCTTTCTCCATCGCCTTATGAAGAAACTCACCGGATTTTGTATTCGCCGGGCTGAGGAAATGAATCGAAAATCCGGGACGCGAAATTTTATCGCGAACATCGGCGGCGACGACGTTAACTGCCAGATGTTTTCACCGGACGACTACCGGGAGTTCATTTTCCCGTACGAACTGGAATGCTCAAAGCATGGTTCTGACTACAATTATCACAGCTGCGGTTCGCTGACACCGATTTATAAACAAATCGCCGAGCTGCAGAATTTATCCGTTATTCATATTAGTCCATGGTCGGACATTCGCACGGCGGTTGACGTTTTCTCTGGTAAGCCGGTCACATTGCAAAAATGCATGGATACCCAGCGCGATATTCTTAACAAGGACGATACCGGAATGGTGGCTCAGATTGACGAGATGCGCAGTGCTTTTGGATCGGCGATTGTCGAGGTTGCTTGCCATTGCGAAACCGCCGATGCGGTCGCAAAAACAACACGGTTCGTGACGCTGGCTAGAGAACGACTGCGCCGCTAAAAAACAAGCGGGGCGGTCTTGCGACCGCCCCAACTTGAGTTTAATTAACGGATTCAGTTATTTCGTCGTGGCTGCTTCGACTTCTTTTTCCATGGCAGCCATTTCTGGTGTGTCGCGCTTGGACTGGTTCACAGCCCAAACAATCGCCGACAAGCCGATGACGGAGATTACGATGGCATACTTGTAGGGCAATGCAGTCTGTAATCCTTCGACGCTGTGGAATTTCAGCACGATTGGCAACATCAGCAAGCTGACCATGTTCATGACTTTGATCAACGGATTGATGGCCGGGCCGGCGGTGTCCTTCAACGGATCGCCGACGGTGTCACCGGTAACCGCAGCTTTATGCTTCTCGCTGCCTTTGCCAGTATCTTTCGTGCGCGGTTCATCTTCAATGGCTTTCTTGGCATTATCCCAAGCGCCACCGGCGTTCGCCATGAACACCGCAATCATTTGACCGACGACAATCATCCCGGCGAGGAAGCCAGCAAGTGCTAGCGGTCCGAGCAGGAAACCAACGCATAACGGCGCCATAATCGCCAAGATACCGGGGCCGATGAGTTCCTTCTGCGCCGAAGTCGTGCAGATACTGACGACACGAGCGTAATCCGGCGTCTTGCGACCTTCCCAGATTTCTTTGTCGCGGAACTGAATCCGGCATTCTTTCACAATCAAAAATGCCGCGCGACCGACTGCACGAATCGTCATCGAGCTGAACAAGAACGGCACTGCGCCGCCAATCAGCAAACCGATGAACAATGTCGGATCCGCCACCGTCAACATCCCGGCGATGTGATTGTACTGCCCAGTTGTCATCTTGCTGATGGCCTCTTCACTGCCCATTGCCATGACGGCGATAAAGCTGGCGAACAATGACACCGCAGCGATAACCGCTGAGCCAATGGCGATACCTTTGGTTTCAGCTTTCGTCGTGTTGCCAACGGAGTCGAGGTCGGAGAGAATCTGCCGGGCCTTCAAGTATTTCGCTTCACCCATCTCCGCTCGGTCGTAACCCATTTCACCAATGCCGTTGGCGTTATCCGCCACCGGACCGAACACATCCATGGAGATTGTGTTACCGGTCAACGTCAGCATGCCGATACCGCACATGGCGACGCCGTACGCAACGAAGATTGGTGAGGTATGCGCATAAATCGCCACGGACGCTCCAATCGCTGCCGCGATGATGACCGTCGCCCACACCGCGGATTCATAACCAACCGCAAGACCTTGGATGATGTTCGTCGCGTGGCCGGTTTGACAGGCTTTCGCAATCGATTTCACCGGTGCATGCGTTGTGTGCGTGAAGTAGCTGGTGCACTTATTTAACGCCACCGCAAGGATGACACCGATTAAGCATGTCCACGCTGGCCGCATGTCTAATGTTGCCTGACCGAAGTTCGCCCACCATGGCAAGGCACTTGGACCGCCAGTGGGATAACCAGCGAGCGCTTGATGATACATCGTGAAGTAGGCACCGTTAAACTTGAGATAGAGCAAGCCCAATGCAAAGAAACCCACTACGCTGATAGCCGAACCAATGAGGAATCCACGATGCACTGAATGCAACGCCGCATCACCGGAGTCTTCTGGTTTCGCACGAACGCTGTACGTGGAAATAATTGAACCGATAACGCCAATGGCGCGTACCAGCAATGGGAAAATAACACCTTTGTGACCAAACGAGGCGTAACCGAGAATCATCGCGGCCACGATTGTGACTTCGTAGCTCTCGAAAATATCTGCCGCCATGCCGGCGCAATCGCCGACGTTGTCGCCGACGTTGTCAGCAATGGTCGCCGCGTTCCGGGGGTCATCTTCCGGGATACCGGCTTCAATCTTACCGACGAGATCCGCACCGACGTCCGCCGCCTTGGTATAGATGCCGCCGCCGACACGCATGAACAATGCAATCAACGTGCCGCCGAAACCGAAACCGAGTAACACTTCATACGCTTTTTCGCCGTACGCCATGAAAATCAACGTGCCACCGAGCAAGCCCAAACCGTCCGTCAACATCCCGGTAATCGTGCCGGTCCGATAACCAATCTGCAACGCGCCACCGAAACTATCGCGCGCCGCTGCCGCTACCCGCAAGTTGCCGAGTGTCGCGAAGTGCATACCGACGTAGCCAACGGTGAAGCTGAAGAGCGACCCCATCAAAAATGCGAACGCCCGGCC
>CAINDI010000173.1 GCA_903847335.1 uncultured Verrucomicrobiota bacterium
CAGCTTTGGACTAAACATCCGGTTGCCGTTTGAGCAGGAACCGAATGTGGAAATCGCCGGTGATCCGAAGCTGATTAATTTTAAATATTTTTTCACGCGCAAACTTTGTTTCCTGAAAGAAAGCGACGCCATTGCATTATTTCCCGGTGGCTTCGGCACGCACGACGAAGGATTTGAAGCGTTGACGTTGATGCAGACCGGCAAGAGCCAGCCGAAACCGTTGGTTTTCGTGGATCGGCCGCACGGTAATTACTGGAAAACGTGGTGGCGTTTTGTGGAAGACCAACTGCTCGATGCGAATTTAATCAGCAAAGATGATCTCGCCTTATTCAAGGTGACTGACGATGTAGATGAGGCGTGCGCGGAGATTGCAAATTTCTACCGGAACTACCATTCAAGCCGGTATGTGAAAGATGCGATGGTGATTCGAGTGAAACATCCGGTCACTGTGGCGTTATTGCAAACTCTCGACGACCATTTTGCTGGGTTATGCTTGAACGGCGGTAAATTTCGCGCTGCTGAATCGTTACCGGAAGAAGAAAACGAACCGGAGTTGGCCGGTCTCCACCGGATTATATTTCCATTCAATCGTTCGAACTTCGGACGGCTGCGCGCGCTGATTGACGTGTTGAACCAACACTGACGACCGGTGGAAGCCAGTGGTCGTCAAGCTGTCGCAAAACACGCGGCGAAATCCAGAGCCGGTAGAGTAACCGCAATAGCCAATTTACCAGCGTAGTTTTGATGAGTCCGTGCGCTGTCCACCGGCGCGTGCTAGTGACTAACCCGCCGCGCAAAAAAGCCAAGCGGCCGGCGCGTCGGAGTTTCCGGACAAATGCGACATCGGAGAAAATCGGCAAGTCCGGGAATCCGCCGAGAGTGTTGAATACTTGCCGCCAGACGAATAAACCTTGCGCGCTATCCGGTGAGCGAAAAAATCGTGTGTACCGGTTAGAAATCCGCGCCGTCCACCGGTAGAGCCAGTCGCCGGAGTCGATATTCAAATCAAAAGCTCCGCCAACTGCGCCAGTGCCAACAATGCGGCGTTGGAAATCGTCCATCGCGAGCGGTAGTAAAAATGTGTCAGCCGGTAAGAAAAGAAGAATGTCACCGGTGGCGTGCTGCGCGCCGGTATTCAGCTGACGAGCTTGACCGGGGTGGGAGAGGAAGACGTACGGTGTAAACGCTTGGGCGATTTCGACGGTGCCATCCGTCGAACCGCCATCGACAATGAGCAGTTCGACATCGGTACGATCGGATAATTGCCGGAGCATGACCGGTAAACTTTTCGCCGCATTCAAGGTCGGAACGATAATGCTGATTAGCATATGTTGCCGGAAGTTACTTTGAGGTGTGACCGCCGGTGATGTAATGCTCTAATTCGCGAATGGTGAATTCGTGATCGCTGATGACCGCTTTGACGACATCGCCGATTGAAACTAAGCCGACTAACTTGCCAGCCTCAATGACCGGCAAGTGGCGCAGGTGTTTGTTGGTCATCAACGCCATGCAGTTTTCAATGGTGTCAGTCTGGCTGACATAAAGCACATCGCGGGTCATCAGCTCACTCACCGGTGTGGTCTTGGAGGTGCGGCCTAAGAGAATTACTTTCCGGGCGTAATCGCGTTCGGAAAAAATGCCAACCACCCGGTCGTTTTCCGTGATGACGATGGCGCCGATGTTTTTGGCGGCCATCAACTCTAGTGCCGCATAGACCGTTGCCTGTGGGCTGATGGTCCAGACTTGGTCGCTCTTTGTTTGCAGTAAATCACGAACTATATTCATAGAATTCCTCCGTCACCACGCGCTATTCTAATCGCGATTGTTCGATTGAGCAAGTTTCGAGAGTGTTACTCGCTGACCACGGTACCGATGGTATCGCCGCAGATAACGCGTTTGATATTGCCGCGCTTGAACAGATCAAAAACAATAATCGGAATCCGATTGTCCATGCAAAGGCTAAACGCCGAAGCGTCCATGACGTTGAGTCGGTTTTTCAGCGCGTCGAGATAGGTCAAGCGGTCGTAGCGTTTAGCGCGTGGGTTCTTTTTTGGGTCGTCGGTGTAAACGCCGTCCACTTTGGTCGCTTTCAATAAAACGTCCGCGCCGATTTCACTGGCGCGCAAAGCGGCAGCGGTGTCAGTCGAGAAAAATGGATTACCGGTGCCGGCGGCGAAAATTACGACCCGGCCTTTTTGTAAATGCCGGACCGCGCGCCGGCGGATAAATGGTTCCGCGACGGAACGCATATCAATTGCGGATTGGACGCGCGTCGGGACGCCATTTTTTTCGAGCGCATCCTGCAAACCGAGGGCGTTGATGACGGTAGCGAGCATCCCCATGTAATCGCCGGTGGCACGGTCGAGTCCGGATTTTGCACCGGCGAGACCACGAAAGATGTTGCCGCCACCAATGACAATTGCCAGCTCAATGCTAAGCTGTTTGATGTCTTTGATTTCTCGAGCAATGGCGTCGCAGGTTTTGGTCGAAATGCCGTGTTCGCGTTCGCCGAGCAGCGCTTCACCACTCAGCTTTAACATCACGCGCCGGTATTTTGGTTTGAGCGCGGATGATTTAGCCATGAGGGTTTTCCTTAAGCTGCGGGAGTTTCTTCGCCCAACTGCCACCGGACAAACCGGCGAATCACGAGGTTCTCGCCGAGTTGCGCGATTTTTTGCGTGATGTGATCTTTAATCAAGATTTCAGGATTCTTGATGTAAGGTTGTTCCAACAAGCAGACGGTTGAGTAGAATTTTTCCAGCTTGCCGGCGACAATCTTTTCAACAGCTGGAGCTGGTTTGTCTTTGACTTGCGCTTTGTAGATTTCAGTTTCCGCCGCCACGATGTTCGCCGGTACTTCTTCGCGTTTGACGTAAGTCGGATTGGCCGCGGCGATTTGCTGAGCGATTTCTTTGACAAGGTCGCGGAAGCCATCGGTGCGAGCGACGAAGTCAGTTTCGCAATTCACTTCGACGAGTACGCCGAGCTTGCTGCCGTGGTGAATGTAGCTGGCGATACAGCCTTCGTTGGCGGAGCGGGAGGCTTTCTTGGTGGCGGTCGCGATGCCTTTTTTGCGGAGAATCTTCTCGGCTTCGGCTTCGTCACCATTCGCTTCGACGAGCGCGGATTTGCAGAGCATCATTCCCGCGCCGGTCTTTTCGCGCAGAGCTTGAACAACTTTGGCACTAATTTCCATGATATAAATTTGAATCGTTAAGGGTTAAAATTCGGTTATACAGCGGCCGGAGCCGCTTCAGCTACCGGTGCGGCTTCGAGCATCGCCGCTTCGTCCGTTTGAACGGAGGCCGGCATCTTCTTGCCGAGTTCGGCTTGAGCTTCGGCGATTGCTTCGGCGATGATATTGGTGATTAGTTTGACGGACTTGATCGCGTCATCATTACCGGCAATCGGATAAGTGGCTTCATCGGGATCGCAGTTGGTATCCACGATAGCGATAATCGGAATTTCAAGACGCTTGGCTTCGGCAATCGCAATTTTCTCACGGTCGATATCAATGACGAAAAGTGCGGACGGCTTCCGCTCCATGTTCACGATACCGTCGAGGTTGTGGTGCAACTTCGCGCTATCGCGTCGGAGATTGGAAGCTTCTTTCTTTGGAATCTGTGCGCCTTCCGGTGAGTCGAGGAGGCGATCAATTTCTTTCATCCGGTTGACGCTTTTGCGAATGGTTCGCAGGTTGGTCAATGTTCCGCCGAGCCACCGGTCGGTGACGTACGGCATTCCGGTCTTGGCGGCGGCGTCTTTGATTTCTTGTTGCGCTTGTTTTTTCGTGCCGACAAACAAGATGCTGCCGTTATTGCTGACAATTTCGTGGACAAAGCCACAGGCGATTTGGATTTGCGTTAGGGTTTTATTCAGGTCGATGACATGAATGCCGTTCCGCGCGGCAAAAATGAATTTTTTCATCTTGGGGTTCCACCGCATCGTTTGGTGGCCAAAATGTACTCCGGCTTCTAACAACTCGTTAACTGTTACGTTCGCCAATGTGTCCTCCACTGTTGCATCCTGTATTTGACAGGACATCCCGTCATTCCGACTGGATTTGGTTTTGTGTTCTTGTGCTCCGTTTGACCGGAGCGTTGGCCTGCGTGTTGCAGGGAAAGGCATAGTACGCATGCTGGCCGGCTTTGCAAGTGTAAAAACTGTGCATTCCAGCACCGGTAAGCTTGCCAACCGGTGTGCGACTAGCTAAAACTCTCGACATGAAACTTCTTGTCACCGGTGGCGCTGGCTACATTGGCAGTATTTGCGTTGAACAACTCTTAAACCACGGTCATCAGGTCGAAGTGCTCGACAATCTTAGCGAGGGTCACCGAGCCGCCGTCGATCCGCGCGCGAAATTTCACGAACTGGACCTTGCTAATCGTCCGGAGCTGTTCCGGTTAATGGAAGAAATCCGACCGGAAGCCGTCATGCACTTTGCCGCCAACGCGCTTGTACCGGAAAGCATGACCAATCCGAGTAAGTATTTCCGCAACAACGTCGCCAACGGCATCAATCTCTTGGAAGCCTGCGTTCAAGCTGGTGTCGGAAAATTTATTTTCTCTTCCACCTGTGCGATTTTTGGTGTTCCGAAAAAAGTGCCAATTACCGAGGACCTGCCGAAAGAGCCGATTAATCCCTACGGCGAATCGAAGCTCATGTTCGAGCGCATTCTGAACTGGTATCACCGGCAGCATGGTCTCACCTATGTTTGCCTCCGGTACTTCAATGCCGCCGGTTGCAGTCAGAAATTTGGCGAACATCACTGGCAAGAAACCCACATCATCCCCAATGTTCTGAAAGTTCCGCTTGGCCAAAAACCGCACGTCGAAGTTTTCGGCACCGATTACCCGACGCCCGACGGCACTTGCGTTCGCGATTACATTCACATCATCGATCTCGCTCAAGCCCACCGGCTCGCGCTCGACGTGAAACAGAGCGATGTCTTTAACCTCGGCAGCGGCGATGGCTATTCTGTCAAACAAGTGGTCGCCGCCGTCCGTCGCGTGACCGGTCACGCGATTCCGGTTATCGAAAAATCACGTCGTCCCGGTGATCCGCCGAAGCTAGTGGGCGACTCCACCAAGATTCGCAAACAACTCGGCTGGAAGCCGCAATTCGATTCCATCGAAGCCATCGTGGATAGCGCCTGGCAATGGCACAAAGCCCACCCGAAAGGCTACGAATAAATTTGCACCGGCACTGGTGGCTATGTTTCGGTTTGCTTTGGACGCTGAGTGGTATCGCCGGCGAGCCAGTTGCGACCGTGCAACGCTTGAGCGAGTTCCGGCAAGTCGATGTGGCGCGATTACTTACCGGTGAAGTTTTGACTGAACGCGGGCCGTTGATGGATTTCCCGAATGGGATTTCGGCGCAAACTTGTTTTGCGGTGAACTTATCGGCGGCGGAAGTGGCGCGGCGATTGCAAGGCTGGAGTCCGGCGTCGCATCCGGAGTTGAAAGTTTCAGTTTTTCATATCTTACCGGCGCTGTGTCGGGCGGAAGATTTTTCGCAGCTTCAGTTGAATTCCACGCTGAAGCCGGTCCGCTGGCTGGTGGGGAAAACAGTGGCGAAATCGGGTTTGAATTTGTCACGCACCGAGGCGACGGATCTGGCTTCATCCTCAAACGTCACGGATGGCTGGGTAAAGATGCTGGCGGCGCGGGTGACGGCATTTCAACAACAGGGTTGGGATGGTATCGCGCCGTATGAAGCCGCTGGTAAAGCGACATCACCGGTGAAGCAATTGCGGGCGTTGCTCTGCGATCAAGCCGAAATTGCGCTGGAGTTTGCGCCGGTACTACGGAAATCCGGTTTGCTAGCGGGAGCGGTGGATGCACCGGCGGTGCCGGTTTATTATTGGAGTTGGTTCGAGGCGAATCACCACGCGACATTAAATTTGGGCGCGGCGTATCGGGTGGAGGAGGGCGAGCGTTGGCAGGTTGCGGATGTGGAATATTATGTCAGCGGTGATTATTACACGGCGGTGACGTTGTACGAAATCTGGCCGGTCACCGGTGGCACGCTGGTTTGGCGGGTGGATTTGTTTGCCGCGCCGATGCTGGAATACACAAAAGGCATCGAACGACTTGCTTATGAAGTGATGATGGTGCATGAAATCAAACAGGAAACTCGATGTATGATTCAAGATTTGAAGGAGAAACAATGATGAACCCATTACGAACAATCACCGGTGTCATATTGGTGGGAATGCTGGCGAGTGTGACGCGAGCGGAAAACTCAACCCGCATCTCGGAAGAATTGAATGCCGACTACAGTTACGCTGGCAAGGCGACGGTCAACGGTACCGGCGTGAAAGTGGACGAGCACAGCGCCGACGTGAAGTTTGTGGTGTCGTCGCAAGTGACGCGCGATTTGCTGTTGCGAGTCGGCGCGGAGTGGCAACGATTCTCATTTGGCGTGCCGGCGGGTGTACCGGTGCCGTCGACTTTGCAACAAGTCAGCGCGGTGATTGGTTGCGACTATCAGGCCGGCAGTCAATGGATTGTGCGTGCCGAATTGCAGCCCGGGATTTATAGCGATTTTGCCGATGTGACCGGTACCGATGTGGACGCACCGTTTATTTTGGCCGGTGTGTATCTTGCGAATCCGGATTTGCAATGGATGTTCGGGTTGCGCGTGGATGCTCGGAGTCAGTATCCGGTCATGCCGGCGGTTGGTGTGCGTTGGAAATTTTCTGATGCGTGGACGTTGAATTTCATGCTGCCAAAGCCCCGGTTGGAATATGATTTGAATGACCGGGTGCAACTTTATGTCGGCGCCGGTTTAGCGGGAGGCACGTACCGGGTCGGCGACCGGTTTGGCACCGATAACGGTCTCGCCAAACTCGATCATCAAATCGTGGATTATCAGGAAATCCGCATCGGCGCTGGTTGCACATGGAAAATTACACCGACGATTCAGCTCGAAGCGGAAGCCGGCACACTCGCGTATCGGGACTTCAATTTCTTCAAAGCCGACATTCACGAGCGCAGCCACGGCGCATTGTACGGGCAGCTGGCTTGTCACGCACATTTTTAACTATTGCCGCACTCAGCGTTTCGGGCTTCGGGGTTGACACTCTGAAAACCCGCCCTTAAAGTAAATCCATCATGGGCGTGAGCAGTTTGAATTTGAAAACCAGCGGTGGCGAATTGTCGGAATTGGTCGCAGTGGTGGCAGAACCCTTGGCGCAAGTCGAAGCCGCGTTAGTCGCGCAAGCGCGGGCGTTCGATACCAGCGTGACGGATTACGTGCAACCAGTTCTCGGCACTACCGGTAAACGGTTGCGGCCAGCGTTGGCATTATTAGCCGGTGGCGCGACGGGTCGGATTACTGAAGAACACATCCGGCTCGGTGTGATTGTCGAACTCATTCATCTTGGCACGTTGGTGCATGACGATGTGTTGGACGATGCCGATATGCGCCACGGCAAGCCGACGCCAAACTCCTTGCTGGGCAACAAAACCAGTGTTCTACTCGGCGACGGCATTTTTGCTCACGCACTACATCTGGCCGGTTGCTATCCGACGCCGGTGGTCTGCCGGAAGATTGGGCTGGCCACGCGGACGGTTTGTACCGGTGAAATTTTGCAAACCCAGCGCCGGTACGACCAGCGATTATCTATTCCGAATTACCTCGAAATGATTGCGATGAAAACCGGCGCGCTCTTTGCCGTCAGCTCCGAACTCGGCGCGGAGTTGAACGCTGCGCCTGCTTCCGTTGTCAAAGCGCTTAGTGAAGTCGGAAACAATTTTGGCATCGCCTATCAAATCTATGACGATTGTGTGGACATCTTCGGCCAAGAACGGTACGCCGGTAAGTCGTTGGGCACGGATATGAGAACCGGCAAGCTGACATTGCCATGGCTCTTGCTGCTGGAGCATACCGATGCCGAACGACGTGACGAAATTGCCGAGATGATTTTTCACGGCGATGCGGACGAACGCGCCAAGCTTTTTGCGCTCGCCGCCGGTAATGGCGTGTTGAGCGAATCGCTGGCGACTGTCGAGCAATACGTCAAACGCGCCGGTAATTGCCTTGCGGATCTGCCGGAAAATACTTACACAAAAAAATTATCCGCACTGATTAATTTTGTAGCCGGTAAAACGCGCCGGTTGCTCAACACCACGGTGCCGGCGTGACCGCGTTCCAAAAACTCGCCGGTAAACTAAAACTTCAGACCGGCACGTTGGCGGAAGCCCGGCAAGCGGAGCACCGGATTGATCTGGCGGAAGCCGACGACGAAACTCTCGTCGCGCGAGTTCAGGATGGCGATAGTTCGGCATACGACCATCTGGTTCAGCGTTATAAAGAACGACTTTACGCCACCGTTTATCACATGACCAGCAACCACGAGGATGCCAACGACCTCGTGCAAGATGCCTTCATCAAGGCGTACAAGAGTATCAAAAGTTTTAAACGCGAATCCAGTTTCTACACTTGGATTTATCGGATTGCCGTCAACCGCACGCTAAACCATCTGAAACGTAGCAAAAACCGGCAACACTTCAGTCTTGATGACATTGACACGCACATTCAAAACGATCCAGACTTCGTTGAATTGCTCTCCTACGTCACGCCGCGCCGGGAAGTGGGCTTGAGTGAGCTCCAAGAAAAATTGAACGTTGCCCTTCAAAAACTGTCAGAACCCCATAGAGCGGTTGTGGTGATGCACGACGTGCAAGGTTTGACGCACGCCGACATTGCCAAGGCGCTAGGTTGTTCCGAAGGCACGGTGCGCTCGCGGTTGTTTTATGCGCGCCAGCAAATGCAGGGATTGTTGGCTGAATATTTATAAAAAGAAAAATGAATTGCCGGAAGACAAAAGAATTATTGCACGACTTCGCTGATGGCCGACTCGCTGAGCCGGTTGCGCTGGATGTGCAACGTCATCTGACGGACTGTTCCGATTGCCGGGTTTTCCAACAACGTGAGCATCGCCTCCAACAATTGCTCGCCGTCAAACGTCACGAAACTCCCGGTGCCGCGTACTTCGATAATTTCCTCGGTGAATTTCACCGGCGGCTCGCTATTGAAACCGCGCCGCGTCCGTCGTACTGGCAGCAACTTTGCCAACGGCTCCATCTCGAACCGATTCCGACCGTGAGCTTCGGTTACGCCCATGCACTTGGTGCAGCAGTCGCGATCGTTTTACTCTGGCGCGGCTTGGCCTCAGTCGAATTACCTAACGGTGGCGAACGCCAAGATTTCACCGCGTCGCATTCCACGCCGCGCATGATTGCCTCGGCCTTGCCGGCTAAGTCAACGGAGACACCGGTGCTCGCGCAAGTCGCGTTGAACGCTCCGCGCTATGTA
>CAINDI010000174.1 GCA_903847335.1 uncultured Verrucomicrobiota bacterium
ATGAAAAAGACCGGTGCGGATTGCGTGGCACTCGATATCACGCACAAAGATGCGGCGTTTGTCCGGAAGCGGTTTCCGAATATTTATGCCAAGTGCCTCGAATACGGCCACGACATGACGAAGGCACCGCTGCCGGTGGTGCCGGCAGCGCATTACCAATGCGGCGGCGTGGTCACGAACGGAAATGGCGAAACGGACATTGCCGGTTTGTTAGCCGCCGGTGAAGTCGCTTGTACCGGATTGCACGGCGCAAACCGGTTGGCGAGCAATTCACTGCTCGAAGCCGTCGTGATTGCCGAACGCGCAGCCGTGGTGGCCGCAAAACTTTCAAAAGATAAATCGCGACTGGCGAATTTACCGGCATGGCAGAGCGGCAAAGCGGCAGACGCAGATGAACTTGTCGTGGTCACGCATAATTGGGATGAGATTCGACGGCTGATGTGGGACTACGTCGGCATCGTGCGAACCGACAAACGACTATTGCGCGCCCGGTCGCGGATCCAAAATTTACAACACGAAATTAATCAATTTTACTGGGATTACAAAGTCACGCCCGACTTAATCGAGCTGCGAAACTTGGCACTGGTCGCGGAATTGATTATCGAATGTGCGCTCCAACGAAAAGAATCGCGCGGCCTGCACTACACATTGGATTATCCCGAACTCCGACCGGCGGCGAGCGACACAATCTTGCGTAAGGATTAAACAAAATTGGTGCCAGGGGGGAGAGTTGAACTCCCGACCAAGGGCTTATGAGTCCCCTGCTCTACCACTGAGCTACCCTGGCACGGTCGAGTGGCGTAAGATGAGCCATCGGACTGAAAATTTCAAGAGGCTTTCTCAAACTGACCAATAGCAATTGGTCGCGTATCGACACAAACACGCCAGTTAAACTTGCAATATTCTCTGGTAAATTTTAACTTCTCGTTCAAAGCAAAACTTCAACACTGGAGTCGTGGCCTCGAATTATCATGAATATCCAAGTCATTAAAACTACTCCTTATTCCGATCAACGTCCCGGAACCGCCGGCTTGCGGAAGCGTGTCAAAATTTTTCAGCAGCCGCATTATCTCGCTAATTTTGTTCAGTCTATTTTCGACACGTTAGGAGATGTGAAAGGGAAAACGCTCGTACTGGGTGGTGATGGGCGATATTTTTGCCGGGAGGCCGCGGACATCATTTTGCGAATGGCCGCAGCGAATGGTTTTGGCCGAGTGATTATTGGTCAAGGCGCGCTACTATCCACACCGGGATCGTCTCTCATCATTCGCAAAAACAAAGCCCTGGGTGGAATTATTCTAACCGCAAGTCACAACCCCGGCGGTCCGGATGGAGATTTCGGGCTGAAGTATGACGCCAGCAATGGTGGTCTTGCATCAGAGAAGATGACTGAGGCTTTCTATAAACGCAGTCAGACGATTGAGTCATACCGGATTTTGGAAGCGCCGTTAACCAACATCGATGCACTGGGCGTCAGCCAGTTGGGCAATATGAAGGTCGAAGTCATTGATCCGGTGGCTGACTATGCAGTTTTGATGCAGTCACTTTTCGATTTTGATCTAATCCACAATCTATTTCAGAGTGGATTCCGGTTGCATTTCGATGCCATGAATGGTGTCACCGGTCCTTATGCACAAGAAATTTTGGAACGGAAAATCGGGGCGCCAGCCGGCACGGTGGTGAACCAAATTCCTTTACCGGATTTCGGCGGATTACATCCCGATCCAAATCTTACCCATGCGCATGACCTTGTCGAGCTAATGTATGGCTCCAATGCGGCCGATCTCGGTGTGGCCACGGATGGCGATGGCGATCGTCATATGATTTTGGGCCGGAGATTTTATGTGGGACCGAGCGACAGCTTGGCGATTTTGACAGCCAATGCGCGATTGGTGCCGGGCTACCGGCAAGGACTTGTCGGTGTTGCTCGTTCGATGGTGACCAGTCAAGCGTTAGATTACGTTGCTCGCAAGTTGGGAATTGATTACTACAAAACTCCGACCGGTTGGAAATTCTTCGGCAACCTGCTCGATGCCGGGCGCATTACTTTCTGCGGTGAAGAAAGTTTCGGCGCAGGGTCGGATCATGTTCGTGAAAAAGATGGGCTGTGGGCGGTTCTGCTCTGGCTCAATATTTTGGCGGTCCGGCGCGAGTCGGTGGAACAAATTGTTCGCAAACATTGGGCAGAATTCGGACGCAGTGTTTATATGCGTCATGACTACGAAGGAATTGAATTAAAAGTTGCCGATGATTTAATCGCCGCTCTGCGCCGGAGCCTTCCGCAGTTGAGCAACCGTTCTTTTGGACGCTACCGCGTGGCACTGGCGGATGACTTCAGCTATACCGATCCAGTCGATGGCAGTGTGAGTTCTCATCAAGGTATTCGAATCGAATTTGCAGACGGATCGCGCCTTGCCTTCCGCCTCTCCGGTACCGGAACCACTGGCGCAACTCTGCGCGTGTACCTCGAACGCTATGAACCAGACCCGGCGCGGCACAACGACGACACGGCAGCTGCGTTGGCGGAATTAAAACAGATTGCCAATGAAATCGCCGGCATTAGCCAGCGCACCGGTAAAGAAAAACCGGACGTTATTGTCTAATTCGGAATCTAAAATCGAATGCCATTTACCGGTCAATTGTGCTAGAAGGCCGGTCATGATTTCGCAAAAGTATCTCAAAGCTGTGCGTGATGTCTTGACGCATTTGGAACAAACTCAATTACCGGCAATTGAGCGCGCCGCTGATTTGGTTGTGCACGCACTCACTCACCGGGGCGTTGTCTACTGCACGGAAATTGGCCATGGTATTCAGGGGGATTTCGTTCACCGGGCCGGCGGATTGGCAGCGGTACAACATTTTTCCTACAAACTTGATCTTACCGAAAAATCACCACAATGTTTTAACCGGCAAGCTCCGGATCGCGATCTTGAAACCATCCGCTTCGCCGTGCAGACAAGCAACCTCCGCGCCGGTGATGTATTGCTGCTCGGTTCGGTCTCCGGTAAGAATCGTGGCCCGGTCGAACTCGCTCTCGCCTGCCGGGCCAAAGGTGTGAAAACGATTGGACTGACTTCGGTGGCGTACAGCCGGCAAGTTGAATCGTTGCATCCGTCCGGCAAAAAGCTCAGCGAAGTCGTGGATGTCGCGATTGACAATGGCGCACCGTATGGCGACGCAGCGGTGGAGATACCGGGATACGCGCACAAATTGTTACCGGTCTCCGGTGTGTCGTGCGCAGTGATTGGTCATATGTTGTGGGGTCGAGTCATGGAGAAGATGGCAGCGGCCGGTACGCCGGCGACAGTTTTCCAAAGTCTGAATCGGCCAACCGGCGTTGAAGATTTGAAAAAAGCTGAACAACAATACAACGAGCGAGGTTACTAAAATGTCCGCACAAGCTTATCTCCAACGCGCCGCCGAAGCGGTGCGCTCGCTCGATTTGGCCGGTATCGAACGCGCCGCAAAGTTGGTGGCGGATGCGATTCAAACCGGCCAAAGTCTATTTGCCTTCGGCGCGTCGCATTCGTTCATTCTCGCGGAAGAAATGGTGTATCGGAGCGGCGGCCTGATGCTGGTGAATCCGATTTATCCGCACGGCATGAATCTCAGTGTGAAACCGTTGCCGATGACTTCAAAATTGGAACGCGTGGTCGGACTCGGCACGGAGTTGCTGGCAAATTCACCAGCCAAATCTGACGACGTACTCATTCTCGTTTCAACCTCCGGGCGTAATGCGGTCACGATTGACATGGCGTTGCTGGCCCGCGAACGAAAAATCAAAACCATCGCCATCACGTCACTGGCTTACACGCAAGACGTCGGCAGCCGACATCCGTCCGGTAAGAAGTTAGCGGAGTTGTGCGATGTCGTCATCGACAATGGCGCACCGTACGGCGATGCGATG
>CAINDI010000175.1 GCA_903847335.1 uncultured Verrucomicrobiota bacterium
ACGTTTCCGGTGGATCTCTCCGGTAAGTTTCTCGGCATCGATCACAATCGCTGCATTCTCTGTACGCGATGCGTCCGGACTTGCGACGAAGTCGAAGGCGTTCACACGCTCGACATCGGAAATCGCGGTGTCAAAAACCAAATCGTTGTTGATCTGAATACGACGTTTGCGAAGTCCACAACTTGTACGAATTGCGGCGCGTGTGTCTCGGCGTGCCCGACCGGCGCGTTGTTTGACAAAAATGCGGCATTCCACGGGCCGTTGACAAAGTGCCGGCAGGTCCGCACCACTTGTACCGAGTGTGCGGTTGGTTGCGGCCTTGTGGTCTACACGAAGGAAAACCGGATTGTGGATGTCTTTGGTGATAATGATTCGCCGGTGAACCACGGGCATCTCTGTGCGCGCGGACGGTATGAGACTTGGGCGGTGCAACGTGACCGGATTACGCAACCGTTGGTTCGTAAAAACGGCAAACTCGTTCCGGTCAGCTGGGACGAGGCGTTGCAAACGATTCGCGGTGAGACCGGTAAATTATCGCCACAAACTAAAGGTCTGCTTGTTTCCGGTAAGGTCACAAACGAAGTGGCCGGTGCTATTGGAAAGCTGAAATCACGCGTCGGTCACATCGGAATGTATGTAGCTGACCATGAAGCATCGTTCTGCGGCGAACCGGCATTTGCCAGTGATGCGTTTCAGCGGATCAACGATTCCGATGCCATCATTTTGCTCGGCGCGGAACCAAGTCGGTTGCAAGGCGTCGTCGCGGCGCGAATCCGAACGGCGGTGCGCAAGCGTGGCGCGAAATTGATTATCCTGAACGCGCGCACCAGCGATCTCGACGCGTATGCCGACGTTGTGGCAAGTGTGGTGGGTGTCGAGCGTGCGTTTTGGAATCGAGTGGGCGCGACATTGAAAGGTACGAAGCGGCCAGTTTTACTTTACGGTCCGAATGCGATGTCACCGGTTGGGATTACCGCGATGGAGAAACTCATTCAGCTATTCGAGAACGGTAGCGGTCCGGCGGTGATTGGTTTGCCGACGACGACGAATGCGCTCGCGCTGAGTGGTGCTGGCGTTGAAGCGGTGGACGATGTTTCGCAATGGCTCACCGGTGGCGCGCTGCGGGCGGTGTATATCGTTGCAACGGACGAAACTGACGGTGGCGCAAAGGTTTTGCGCGACCGGGAGGTTGTAGGTTTGCTCAAAGGATTTAATTATGTCGTCGTGCAAGCGGCCTATAATTCACGACTGACCGAGCTGGCGCATGTGGTGCTACCGGCGCTGGTGTGGAGCGAAAAACTCGGAACCATCACAAACTTTGAAGGACGCGAATTGCCGGTGAGTCCGGTTTTAGAACCGCACGGCGAGGCGCGCGATGACAAAGCGATTTTAGAAAGTGTGTTCGCATGAGCGATAAACCAAAAGTAAAAGTGGCGACGGTCTGGCTGGGCGGTTGCGCCGGCTGTCATATGTCATTCTTGGATTTGGATGAACGGCTGATTGATTTGTTCAAGTTGATTGAGCTGACGTCGAGTCCGATTAGCGACTTGAAAGAGATACCGGTGGTGGATGTCGGAATCGTCGAGGGCGCGGTTTGCAATGAAGAGAACGAGCATGTGCTCCGGACGTTGCGCAAACAATGCAAGGTGCTTGTATCGCTCGGCGATTGCGCGATGACCGGTAATGTACCGGCGTTGCGGAATCAGAAAACACTGGATGAAACGCTCGTGCGTGGTTACATCGAAACCGAAAGCACCCATGCCGGTGAAGTTCCAAATGAGAACGTGCCGGTGCTCTGTAAAAAAGTGCGACCGATTCAGGAATTTGTGAAGGTGGATGCCAGTATTCCCGGTTGTCCGCCAGATGCGGATGCAATCTGGTACGCCTTGACCGAACTGCTCGCCGGTCGCAAGCCGGTGTGGAATCCAACGAACGTGCGTTATGACTGATACAAATACCATTACTATTAATCCGGTGAC
>CAINDI010000176.1 GCA_903847335.1 uncultured Verrucomicrobiota bacterium
CTGAATTGATTGTCAGACTAGCGGTATTTACCCCCGCATAATGCCCGCTATTATTGAGATTCGTACTCGCCCGTTGCCATTGGTAAACCAAGTTCGAACCACCCGCCGTCACGGAGAATATCGCCGGACTTCCGGTACAAATCGTCGAACTGACTGGCGACAGACTAATGGTCGGAACGGAATCAAAGACAGTAATCGTATTCGTCGCACTCGCCGACCCGCCATTCCAACTCACTGTCAAGATGGCGAGGTTGGTGCTGAGCGCTTGCGAATAGGTATGCACGAGGCTGTTCGTGTAGGTCGAGACCCACAGATTGCTGGTATTGCCATCACCAAAATCCCACGTCCAATTCGTGATTGATCCACTGCTGATATCGGTGAACGTCACGGTCAACGGGGCTGGACCATTGGTAGGAGTCACTGTAAAACTCGCCACCGCTTCGCTGGAGCCAATTCCGGTCATCCAATTCGTTACAACTCCACCGTCACTGAGGAACACTACGGCATTTGTCACCGCGCCACTCGACTGCGGCGCAAAATTCAAAACCGTCAGATTCGTACCGGCATAACCGGCCAACGTAATTTCATTCGTCGCGACTAAATCAAACCCGACGGCAAGACTCAGATTCGTTATGGCGATATTTAACTGACCACACGCCTCATTCGTGATTGTAAAGCTGACGGCATTCGTCGCCCCCACCGCCACCAAGCCCACGGTGTTTGTTGACGGATTCACCACCAACGCACCGAGAGCCACCGTTTGAGTGGCTACTCCAGAAATCACTGTAGCTCCGCAACTATTACTGAACGCCGCCCGATACTGATAACCCTGATTACTCGGCAGTGCTGTAACGCTGTAACTCAAGTTCGTCGCATTCAAAACTGGAGTCCAGATGCTGCCATCCGGGCTGGACGACCATTGCACGCTCGGCGTCGGGCTACCACTCACGCTCGCATGGAAAACCGTCGTCGCTCCAGCACACGTTGTCAGATTTGTTGGAGAACTATTAACCACCGGAGCAGTGTTTACCGTCACCGTTACCAATGCACAACCGGAGGTATGACTGCAAGGACTGGCGTTTTCATAGAGACCGTAGTAAGTGGTTGTGATTATCGGACTGACACTCAGATTATTACCGGTTCCGACCGGGGTGCCATCACACGAATCGGTGTACCAATGGATTACCTCACCAGTACCGCCGCCACCACCGATTAGCGTTAATGTTGTTGAGCCACCGGAGCAAATTGGATTTGTACTCGCCGACGCCGACGTCGGATCTGCTGACTGTGTATTCACTGCCGCGATTGTCGTATTGGTCACGCTCGCACCGTAAATACTGGCAATCAAAGTGTAAGTCCCACTGGCGGCTGCAGTCACACTCGGAATTGTTGGATTCTGACTGAAATTGGTAAAGCTATTCGGCCCGCTCCAGCTATAGCTCGCGCCAGAAATTGACGGTGATGCCGTGAGATTCAATGTCGAACCCACACACACCGGTCCATTATTACTCGCGGTAATTCCCGTCAAATTCACAGCGGTAATCAAATTATTACTCGTGACTGTGCCGGTGGCCAACGCATTACTGACCACTAAAGTTACTGGATACACACCATCGGTGCTGTACGTGTGGCTCACGCTACCGGTGGCGATATTCGTCGTCGTGCCATCGCCAAAGTTCCATTGCCAAGTCGTGGGCGTTCCGCCGGTCGTCGTGTCCGTAAACGTGACTGCAAACGGTACTACGCCATTTGTCGGACTCGCTGTGAAACTCGCGTTCAAAACCTGATTTGAGAAGAGAATCGCCAAGTTACTGACGTTGGCGTTTAGCACGTTCGCCGCTGCGTTCGTAGTGAACGCCCCATTTTGGAAGGCAAATCCAAGATTATAGACCGAGTCAATCCATTGGTTTGCGGGTGCACTTCCGAGCAATGTAACCACGGCCATCGTACCGCTGTTACTCCGCACCATCGAAACCGCTAAGCCGGACGGAAGATTGCTCACCACCACGTTGTTGGTTAATTGGCTGCCATCCACTCCGGTAAACGTATCGCCACTCAGCGTAATCACCAACGGCTGAGAATTATCAATCGCCCCACTGTTCGTCGGCATCAGCTCGGTAAAGAGAGTCTTGCTGTAGGTAAGGATACCATTCCCAGTTTCGTACGCTCCGATGTCTGCCGCCGCACCGCGAACTCGCGCAAAACCGGTTCCGCGTTGGTCATAGGCGAGATTCAATGGATTCGCTCCGGCATCAATACAAAGTGAATTACTCGCCAGCGCAATGGTCGGTGTCGCGCCCCCGTTGTACGCCGGCGGTAAGATGACCCCCGGAACCGAGTTGCTAATATTATTCCCCAACCACACCGCCGTGCTGCTCGCGATCTGCGCTTGCACATAACAGTTTGAGAAAAAGATTGTACCGGTGTATTCGCTGACATCCGCCCCACTGATTTGATTGCTCGCCAGAATGGAGCTCACCACTAAAAGATTACTAGGGGAACCGCTGGCAATCGGATAAAGACCCCTATTCCCAACAATCGTGCAGTTTTCAATTAAACCCTGTATTCCTGCTGAACCGTAGTTAATCACGGCTCCGCTTTGACCTGCTTGATTCCCGTAAAACGTCGAATTCCGGATAATCGTTCGATCGGCTCCCGTCTGACTGGCTTGATAAAGCACCCCGCCTTTAGAGGAAGCGGAGTTACTAATAAAGGCGGAACTATCCAACACAATTGTGCCAGCACCCGCATAAATCACACCCCCACCATAGCCCATATTCGTCGGTCCGGCCGTGTTTTGCGCCACCAGACAATTGCTGATCGTTAACGAGTTCGGCCATCCACTCACCGTCGCAAATGCACCGCCACCGAAACCATTACTACCAGTATAGGAATCATTCATCTGAACCACGCAGTTCTGGACCGTAGCCGTGCCCATAAAAATAAAGACCGCCGCCCCACCAACCTGATAGTTGGCAGCACCGGTGTAGTTATAGTACCCATACTGGAGGGTCAGATTCTGAATGGTCACAGTTTTAGGGACTGAATTGCTCACAATCAGAATCCGATCCACTGCATTACTCCGCGTGGTCGCACCTTGCAAGATAGTATTGGTCATCCCCAACCCGGTCAGCGTCAGTGACTTCGTAATCGTGATGCCACACTCGGTCCAGAGGTTGGAATTGAGGACGATGGTGTCACCATCTTTTACTAAATTCGTCGTTACAGCTTTCGTCAACGTTGGGAAGGTATTGTGATTGTTCGTGGTGCCGGTCAAATCCACCGGCACATACCAAGTGTTTCCACCACTCGAACAGACATTCATCACCAATGTCAACGTCGGCGCATTCGTCGGTGCCGCACACGCTTCACTCGAACTTAACTGACAGTCCACCGTGTCCCCGGTGACTGGTGTATAACTAAAGCTCGCACTGCTATTTCCAGCCACCACCAGCCCGTTTGTCTTCCAAGTGTAACTTGGAGTCGGCCCCGCGTTCACTGGGTTTGCCGTGAAGGTAACCGAGGTACCGGAGCAGTTCGTCAACCCCGGACTCGCCGTCACTACGACCGAAGCGACGACACTATTCACCGTCAAACTTACCGGTGCCGAAGTCACGCTGTCACCGGTGCTGTTGTAGACGATACAGCGGTAGCTGGTGGCATCCACATTCGCCGCCGGGTTAATCCTCAGGTTCGCCGTGGACACACCACTGAAATCGCCACCATTATTGAGATTCGTGTTCGCTTGCTGCCATTGGTAACTCGCCACACCGCTGGCGGTAATACTCAAAATTGCCGTATTGCTCAAACAAACTGTCACCGGGACCGGCGCTAGCGTAATCACCGGCAAAGTAGCCCGAACCACAATCGTTTGCGAAGTACTGCTCGCTCCGACTGGTCCACTCACCGTTAAGGTCGCCAGATTAGTGCTGAACGGCGTCGTATAGGAATGCACCACACTTGTCGCAAGTGTATTCGTCGTACCGCCATCACCAAAGATCCACGCCCGATTCGTAATCGTGCCGGTACTATTATCTGTAAATGTCACACTCAACGGCCCCGGTCCATTCGTCACGCTCGCGCTGAAAATCGCCACCGGCGGTGTCGTCGCCACGATCAAACCCGCTTGGGTGTTTGTCCCGCTCGCCAACGCATCGCTCACTACTAATGTCACCGAGTAAGTTCCGCTGTTCGTGTACGTATAACTCACCACATTGGTCGTCGCCACGTTCGTCGACCCACCATCGCCAAACGCCCACGCCCAATTCGTCGGTGACCCACCGGTCCCACCGGTCGTGGCACTCGTAAACGTTACCGCAAAAGGTATCCCCCCTGTCGTCACATTCGCCGTGAAATTCACATTCAGAACCTCATTTGAGAAAATAATCGCTAGATTGGTCACCGCTGAGTTAATCGCCTGCGAGGCATAGCCATGACTCAACGCCCCATCCGTGAAGGTGAAGCCGAGATTGGTCACCGAGTTGATGGCTTGATTTGCAATTGCCGACCCACTCCACGTGCTCACCAGCGTGGTGTTATTGCTCTGGACTAAAGCTACCGTCAACCCCGCTGGCACAGCGGAGGTACTCACCAATCCGGCCGCCACGTAATCTTCGCCATTCGAACCGGTAAAGGTGTCACCAGTCAGCGTGATTACTAGCGGTTGCGAATTATCAATTCCACCCGTATTCGGCGGCACTAACTCGCTAAAGCGATTCGTGCTGTAGTTCAACGAAGTCGGCGTACCGGATTCGTACGCACCAATATCCGTTCCTGCGCCCCGCGTCCGGATATAACCAACTCCCCGCTGGTCGGTGGCTAAACCCAAAACGTTCGTGCCGTGGTCAATCGCCAGACCGTTCGTAATCGCGCAGGTCATTGTCAAACCACCGTTATTCGCCGGTGGAGGAACACTCTGGAAAATCAACGGACTTAGCCCCACATAGCTGCCATGAATATTTGTCACGCCACCCACCGACGCAGGAGCATTGACAGTATCGTTCGCATTGTTAATGATTAGATTATTGCGGACATCATAGATAGAACCACCACCGGAACCACCCAAGTCAGTCGCGCCGTTGCTCGCCACAACGCTACTAAATAAGCCGATGTAGGTCGCAGTCGTTGATTGATTGGCGATTCCACCGCCACCGGTGGGTGCGGTATTACTCACAATCGTACAGTTATAAACCATCCCAGTTGTGTAACCATTGATGAAATTAATCCCACCACCGCCGCTTGCTGTCCCAGCGGTATTCCCGTACACGGTACAGTTGATGAGCGTCGCAGCATTTCCCAAAGTCAATCCGCCACCAACACCTCCCGAATAGTTATACGCAAATGTACACCGTTGCAGGAGTGTAACACCACCGGCGATCGCTGAAAATAACCCGCCACTCGTATTCGCGCCAGTCCCTGAGTTCGTGTTCCCCACAAACGTCGAATCCGAAATCGTTACCTGTAGCACATTCGCATATAAGGCCGCGCTGTATCCACTCGCGGATTGATTCCCAGAAAAAACACACCGAACAATACTGACAAAACCAGTCGTGGAGCCAAAGTTAATCGCCGCCACGCCACCGGTCGAGGTAAGATTATTCTGGATGATACAGTTAGACATCGTTAGAGAGCTGCCAGATGTATTATTATACACTGCCCCACCACCCGCTGAGCCACCCACCCCAACGACTTGATTGCTGGAAATACTCACGCTCTGCAAAACCACTTGGGCCACATTAGGACTGTACAACGCCGAACCGATGGAGTTGGTCAGATTGCCATACTGGAGAGTTAAATCGCTAAACTTAACACTATTATTGAGCTGAAAGATTCGGTTGGTTCCCGATCCATAAGCCGCTGTCGGCTGAATAAAGGTATTGGTCATCCCGGAACCTTTCAGATAACAAGCTCGACCGATAATCGTATTAGTCTCGTAGTACGTCCCGGCCATCAGGTTAATCGTATCGCAGTTAGTCGAAGAGACTTTCCCTACGGCATATAAAATCGTCTGCCATGGACTCGCAAACGTACCGGGATTCGCATTATTACCGGTGGGCGACACCCAATAGTTGGAAGACAACATTCCGTATGCAAAGAGCACATTTAAGTTCGTCACACTGCTCTTCGAGATAGCCGCCGCACCACCATGCGTGAACGCACTGTTTTGAAGCGTCATTCCGAGGTTGGTGATATTGTTCGCTGTTAAGTAATTCACAGCATTGCCCAGCAAGGAAAACGTCACCGTATTCGGGCCGGCGTACACCACACTCGCCACCAATCCCGTCGGCACATTGCTCGGCGTTGCCTTCCCCGTCACCACGAAGTCTTCTCCGGTCGAACCAGAAAAAGTATCGCCCACTAACGTCAAACTCAGCTTGTTTGAGATACTCCCGTCGTTTTGCCAACTGCCAACAAAATTCGTCCCGCTATAAGTAATCACCGGATCAATAAACGAAATCACCAAGTTCGAAACCGTCGAGTTCGTGACGGAAGCCGCCGGTGTGTTATAAAACGCGCTATTCTGAAATGCGAACGTCAGGTTGCTCACGTTGTTGATAGAGTTATGCGCGAGTGCATTTCCCAAGAGCGATGCAGAAATGTGGGTGTGCGTGGTATTTTCCCCCATAATCACAGCCGTCAAATTCGACGGCAGATTACCAACCGTCACCCAACCAGCCGCCACAAAATCCCCACTCCCCGGCGGCGTATTGAACATAGCGTTGGTCAACGTAATGACTATCGTATTTGCAATACTGCCATCGTTCGCCGCCGACTCGGTATACGTCGTACGATTGTAACTCAACTGCACATTACTCGCCGGATCAATGAACGTAATGCTCAGATTCGTCACTGAATTATTCGCAATCACCGCCGCATTCCCACCGACAAACGCGGAGTTATTAAACGTCAGCCCCACATTGTTTGTGCTGTTGGCAGCCGCATGCGCTGTCGCTTTGCCGGTAAAACTAACCTGAACAGTATTCAGACTTGCGACGGTTACGACCGCCGTCAAACCCGCCGGTACATTGGTCGGGATCACCGCACCGATGCCGACTAAGTCTTGCCCATTTCCACCGAGAAAACTATCACCGGTGAGCGTGATGGTGTTGACGGTGCTAATTCGCCCATCATTCCACACGGCATCTTCATTAAAATTCGTTCCACCATAGGTCAAAGTCCCACTACTCACCGGAGCGTCAAAGAACACCACATTTAAATTACTCACACTATAATTGACGACATTGGATTGCAGTCCTGCACCGGCATAAGCTGTGAAAGATTGGTCGAGAAATGTAATTCCGAGATTGGTCACCGAGTTCACCGCCGCATGTGCGGTCGCGCTGCCGAGTAACGTGACGACCAAGTTTGTGCCGCTATTGGTCCGAACCATCGAGAGTGATAAACCGGCCGGCACATTGGAAGTGCTCACCAAGCCGGTGGCGACAAAGTCCTGGCCGTTGGTACCGGCAAAAGTATCACCGGTGATTGTAATCACCAATGGCTGAGAGTTATTAATTACTCCGGTACCGCCTGGAGTCTGCTGCCAGAAATTGGTCGTGCTATATTTTAAATTGCTCGCCGCATACTCAAACGCCCCCATACACGCCTGCGCACCACGAACACGCACGAAGCCTGCGCCACGTTGGTCGTATGCCAAACCCAACGGATTCGCTCCATTTGTGATACAGGGACTACCGGCCTGCAACGCAAACGTCGGCGTGGAACCACCATTGTAAGTCGGAGTCAGCGACACCAGTTTTGGCGTGACATTCGTGATACTCGTACCTAGCCATTTTGGATTACCATTCGCACCAACCCTAGTTTGTACTAAGCTGTTAGAAAAAATAATATAGTCGCCGGAATAATATTCACTCGCTGCACCGGCTGCACTGCCATTACTGGCGAGAATGGAACTGACGACCAATAGATTCGTCACCGGCGCCGAACCATTAGCGATCGCGCCGTAGTTTGAAATATTGGAAACAATCGTGCAGTTGTAAATCAATCCAGTTGCACCGAGATTGCTAGTAAAGCCAATCGCACCACCCCCGCCGGCCCCTGGCGTACCGCCTGTGTTCCCATAGAAAGTAGAATTCCGAATGATGAATCGATTGGTTGAATTATATGCATAAATCGCACCACCTTTACTCGGTGCAGTGTTCCCAGCAAAATAACAGCTATCGACCAACAAGGCACCACTTTGCATCATTACACCGCCACCTGTGTTTCCCGCACCATTCGGCCCGATTGTGTTATTTGCCACAATGCAGTTGCTCAGGGTCAGCGAGTTCATAATGGGAGAATCTTGCACAATACCTCCACCGCCAAAGCTGCTACCAGGAATCCACGAATCGTTCATTTGAATTACGCAGTTCTGCACTGTGACCGTCCCGGAGTAATTGTAAATTCCAGCCCCACCCACACAATACGAGCCGGTTATCAAATTATTAGTCACGTAATAGCCATATTGAATCGTCATGTTCTGAATGTTTACAACATTATTTGAAGGGTAAGTGACGCTACCAATCTGAAAGATTCGGTTCACGGCATTACTGCGAGTGGTGGCGCCTTGCAAAACCGTATTGGTCATTCCCAAGCCGGTAATCGTGAGGGATTTATTAGTGATGAGAACCCCACACTCCGTCCAAAGATTGGTGTTGAGCACGATGGTGTCACCGTTGGAGGTCAGAACGCTCGCCACGGCGTTGGAGAGTGTTAAAAAGGTGTTTGTCCCACCGGGACCCGTCGGCACATACCAAGTGTTCGTCGCCGCTGTGACGGACGCAACGCCCAGCACAAAAATGAACGCCGCCAAAACCAAACGCACGCAACTGCTGAATCTTTTAATCATATAAAAATCACTCGCCACTAAAGTTATTACCTCACCTAATCTAACACCTGAAAGGTAGGCGCGTGACAATAACTTTGCAAGCGGAAAAACCGTCGTGAGCAGTTTTTTTCTTTACCTCACAATTCCAATCGACTACACCCACGATACCAACCTGCACTAAAAAGGAAATATGAAACATATTATCACCGGTCTACTTCTGCTTATTGCAACCCAACTCCACGCCGCCGGGAAACCGTTTGAAGTATTTGGCATTGGCGGCGGGGGTGGCATGTTAACACCGTCGGTCTCACCACAAGACCCGAATCTAATGTTTATCTCCTGCGACATGGGCGGCGTTTATCGCTCCACGGATAGCGGCAAACACTGGACCATGCTTCACTGGCAACAATTGAACAGCAGTTGTGTATGTCGCCCCCTCTTCGTCGGCGACGCCATTCTCTGGGTTAGTGGCTCAACGCCCAAGATTAGTCACGATAAAGGAGCAACATGGCAGGAATTATTATCAACGAAAACCTTACCCTGGAAAGGTCAAGTCATCCGCATGGCAGCTGACCCCACCGATTCCTCGGTACTCCTCTTCGGCACTGATGCTTTTGAGTTATGGCGCTCAACGGATGCCGGTAAGACTTGGACACTGAGTCGCTCCGGTAAAGTACATGCGATTTTTGGGCTAGGTAAAAAACTTTACGCCGCCGTGGAAAAAGCCTTTTTAATCAGCACCGATAAAGGCGCCACTTGGGAAGAAATCAATCTTAGTACCTCTTTACCGGAGGCCAAGGAACATACTTTTCTCAGCTTGACCGGTGGTTCAGCAAACGGTGTCACCGTCCTCTTTGGCTCGGTTTACAACGTCGGAATATTGCAATCGCTCGACGAGGGACGGACTTGGAAGAAGGTGGATCAATCCCGCGACTGCAATACGGTGTTGATGGCGACCAATCAGACCCGCGTGGTCTATGCCGCTCAAACTGGAGGATATCAAGGGGCCTCACACATGTTCCGGACCCGCGACGGCGGCACGACTTGGGAAGATTGCTTCCAGATGCACAGTCCGAAATCCAATGTGCAGCTAACGTGGCTCCAGACTGAACTCAAATGGGGAACACTGATTTCACCATTCGGCGCCGCGAATTCACTGACGGATCCCAAGGTGGCGTTTATTAGTACACAGAGCGATTTTTACAGCACGCGCGATGGCGGCGATTCGTGGCAACAGATGCAAAATGAGCAAGTTGCGACCCACCGGTATCGCGGGATCGGCTTAGAGGTGACCGGTAGCTGGCAATTTCTACTGGATCCGCTCGATAAAAACCGCCGCTACATCGCCTTCACTGACATCGGATTTCTCCGGAGTACAGACCGAGGTGAAACGTGGAGTCATTCCGCAAAAGGTTGTCCATGGGGCAACACTTTTTATCAAGTAGTTTTTGACCCCGCGATTTCGAGCCGGATGTATGCCGCCACCAGTTCCCGGCATGATATTCCCAATTGGACAGCCGTTGCTCCTCTCAAGCCGGGTCCGAATGCAAGGGGTGGCATATGTATTTCGGACGATGCGGGCGTCACTTGGAAACCGTCGACCAATGGGCTGCCCTTGTTGCCCTGCACCTCTATCTGTCTCGACCCACGGGATTCCAAAACGATTTACACCACCGTCTACGAAGGGGGCTGCTACAAATCTGTCGATGGCGGACAAACTTGGGTGAATAAATCCACCGGACTTGGTAACCCGGGAAACCTTCACGCTTATAAAGTCTTCGTTCACCCCAAGACCGGTGATGTGTATTGTAGCATCACCGCCTTCCGGATAAACGGTAATGAGTTCCCGGTACCCGGTGGATTGTGGAAGTCGACTAACGGCGGCGATTCATGGATTGACCTCACGCATAACCTCGAACTGCACTGGCCGGGTGGATTCGCCGTCAATCCGAATGATCCAAATATTATTTATTTAGCCGCCGCGACCATTGCCGGTGGCCCAGAAGGTGGGATTTATGCGACGCGCGATGGTGGTAAAACATGGAAGCGCCTTCTCAAGGATGCAGATTTTGCCGCCATCGGAGGGCGCGCTTATGTGCATGCCTTCTACGTCAACCTGGACCCAACCAACCCCGACCATGTCTATCTCGGCACTGTTGGGCATGGCTTGTGGGTAAGTTTGGACGCTGGTAAAACGTGGAAGCAAATCAATGGACTGCCGTTCGCCGAACCCACCAACGTTACATTCGATCCCGAGAATGCCGATCTCATGTATGTCTGCACTTGGGGCGGCGGCACTTGGCATGGTCCGCGATTACCGTAGGCAATTAACCCAATGAAAACACCCCAGAAAGGCCTTATGAAACAGATTCTCACCGCTCTTCTACTTCTGACTACAACCCAACTCCACGCAGCGGAAAAACCATTTGAAGTGGTCGGCATCGGCGGTGCCGGCGGAATGTTTACTCCGGCGGTTTCGCCACAAGATCCAAACCTAATGTTTATCTCCTGCGATATGGGCGGCGTTTATCGCTCCACCGATGGCGGCAAACATTGGGCGATGCTCCATTGGCGGCAATTGAATACTAGCCTCGCGTGTCGCCCACTATTCGTCGGCGATGCCATCCTCTGGATTAGTGGACCAACGCCCAAGATTAGCCGAGATAAAGGAGCAACATGGCAGGAATTATTATCAACGAAAACCTTACCCTGGAAAGGTCAAGTCATCCGCATGGCTGCCGATTCCACCGATTCGGCAGTGCTCCTTTTTGGAACTGACGCCAGTGAGTTGTGGCGGTCAACCGATACTGGCAAAACCTGGAGACTGAGCCGCTCCGGTAAAGTGCATGCGATTTTGGGGCTGGGCAAAAAACTCTATGCCGCCGTGGATAAGGCCTTTTTTATCAGCACCGACAAAGGCGACACTTGGGAAGAAATCAATCTGGGAGCTTCCGTACCGGAGGCCAAGGAACAAACATTTCTCAGCTTGACCGGTGGTTCAGCAAACGGTGTCACCGTCCTCTTTGGCTCGATTGCTGACGTTGGCATGCTCCGGTCACTCGATGAAGGAAAGACTTGGAAACTCGTCGATACTGCCTGGGGTTGCACTGAAGTGGTAATGGCAGAGAATCAAACCAAAATCGTCTATGCGGCTCAAACAGACTCCAGTGAAGCCCGGTTTATGTACCGGACACAGGATGGTGGTGAGACTTGGAAGGATTGCTTCCGGATGAAGGGAAGACGCAATGTGCAGCCTTCTTGGGTTCAGACCGAACTTATATGGGGATATTATTTTTCACGCTTTGGTGTGAGTGTTTCGGCGACTGATGCGAAGATTGCACTTCTCAGCACGCAGGGCGATTTTTACCTCACCCGCGATGGCGGCGATTCATGGCAGCAGATGATGAATGAAGTGGTGGCACCAAAACTTTACCGGTGTACAGGGCTAGAAGTGACAAGCTGCTGGAAATTCTTATTTGATCCATTCGACAAAAACCGGCGGTACATTAACTATACCGATATTGGTTTTACTCGCAGCACGGACCAGGGTGAAACATGGAGTTGGTCCGCCCAAGGCTGCCCGTGGTACAACACTTTCTATGAAGTCATTTTTGATCCGGTGGTTCCGGGTCGGATGTACGCAGCCACTAGCTCGCGCCACGATATTCCCAACTGGACAGCCATTGCGGCTCTCAAACCCGGTCCAAACTCAATGGGTGGCGTCTGTATTTCAGAGGATGCGGGGGCGACTTGGAAACCTTTGAATAAGGGACTGCCGCTACTGCCGTGTACTTCAATTTGTCGCGACCCACGTGAACTACAAACGCTCTACACCACACTGTACGAAGGTGGTTGCTACAAGTCTGTGGATGGTGGTTTGACTTGGACGAACAAATCCACCGGCTTGGGTAATCCGGGTAACCTGCACGCCTACAAAGTTTTTGTCCATCCCAAGACCGGTGAAGTGTATTGCAGTATTACCGCCTTTCGGAAGAACGGAAATGAATATCCGGTGCCCGGTGGTTTATGGAAATCCTCTAATGGCGGCGATTCATGGATTGATCTCACGCAAGATCTCAAGCTCCACTGGCCAGCCGGATTCGCTGTGAATCCAAACGATCCCAATGTTATTTATATTGCTGCCGCCAGCATTAAAGGTGGACTCGAAGGCGGGATTTATGCGACGCGCGACGGTGGTAAAACATGGAAGCGCCTCCTTAAAGATGAAGACTTTTTTTCCACTGGCGGACTTCCATACGTGCAGGCGTTTCACGTCAATCTCGAACCGGGACATCCGGACCATGTTTACCTCAGCACCGGCACACACGGTTTGTGGGTGAGCCTGAACGATGGTCAAACATGGCAGCGCCTGGAAGGATTACCTTTCATCAGCGTGAATAATGTAACCTTTGATCCAGACAATGCCGACCTCATGTACGTCGCTACATTTGGCGGTGGCGTCTGGCGCGGCCCACGCCTCCCATAGGAACGACTATGAAGTTTCCCAAAAACTTCCTCTGGGGCGCAGCTGCCTCAGCTTTCCAAACCGAGGGGGCTTGGCGCGCGAACGGCAAAGGGTTGTCCAACTGGGACCTCTTCTGCCGCATCCCCGGCAAGATTAAGGGCGGCGACGATGGGCGCATTTCCATCGACCACTACCACCGCTACAAATCCGACATTGCCTTGATGGCCAAATGCGGCTTGCAGACCTATCGCCTTTCAATCTCATGGCCTCGCGTACTCCCGCACGGCGCCGGCAAACCCAATCCCAAAGGGCTGGCCTTTTATGACCGGCTCATTGACACCTTTCTCGCCAACGGCATCCGGCCGTTTGTGAACCTGCATCATTGGGATATGCCCGAGGCACTCGACCGGAAAGGTGGCTGGCGCAACCGGGATGTCGTGCAGGCTTTTGCCGATTACGCTGGACTCATGTCCGACCGTCTCTCCGACCGTGTGCAAGACTGGATTACCTTCAATGAAATCAAGCATATCTACGAAGGGTGCTATCAGGGCGGTTGGAATGCGCCTGGCCTACTGCTCTCTCCACAGGTCAACAATCAGGTGCTACACAATGTGCATCTGGCACATGGACTGGCTGTCCAAGCCCTCCGCGCCCACGCCCGGCAGAAGATTTCCGCCGGCCTGGTACACGCCTTCTGGCTACGCCTGCCCTTGGACGAACAGAACCTACGTGACGTGGTGGCCGCAGAGCACTGCTTCCGGGACAAGAACGCCCTACTCTTTGATCCACTCTACAAGGGGCGCTACCCAGACAATGCCTGGAAACCTGGCGAGGAACCAGAGATTCTCAACGACGACATGCGCCACATCTCGACACCGCTCGATTTCTTTGGCCTCAATTGCTACTCCGGATTTCACGTTACGGCCGACGACTCCCCTATCGGCTACCGCGAGGTCATGCCGGCGTTCGGCACACCATGCAACACGCTGGGGTGGCCAATCCTGCCAAACTCCATGTACTGGGCCATCAAACACGTCTGGGATAACTACCCAGTGAAACGACTGAACATCTCGGAAAACGGCTATGCCGGCGTGGATGTCGTCACACATGACGGACGGGTGCACGATGAAGACCGCATCCGCTACCTCTCCGCTCACATTCGCGAGATGCAGCGGGCCATGCAGGAAGGCTACAGCGTGGACGGCTACTTTGTGTGGTCGTTCTTCGACAACTTTGAATGGTGCCACGGGTACAGCCAGCGACTTGGTCTGGTGTACGTTGACTACCCGACACAACGCCGCATCTCTAAGGACAGCTTCGATTTCTACCGCGATCTCATCCGCACACGGCACTTACCGGAGACCGCAAAAAAAGATCGACATGTATGACTATGACTGTAAATCAATGGACTGCCGTTCGCCTACCCCACCAACGTTACATTCAATCCCGAGAATGCCAATCTCATGTATGTCTGCACTTAGGCGACAGTCCTTGGCGCGCCCCGCGACTACCGTAGAACTTAAACCAAAAGAAAAATAGGTATCAAAATGATAAACAACAAAACTCTTCGAAGATTAATTTTACTCGGTGGACTATTGCTGCCGGCAAAAACAGTACCGGTGGTGGCGGAACCGAGTGCACAATATTTTCCGATTGGCACCAATCAAATCATCGAGATAATTGGCGATAGCATTGGCGGACCAGGGCAAATTTACCCAATGATTGAGCAGGCACTACCGGCGCGTCGGTTATTCGGCCTTGGGGCCAGTTGCGGCGGCAATACCTTACGCGACGCCTTAGGTAGACTTGATCGCGATGCGATGCGCACCGATCTTGATTCAGGTGCCGACGTCAACTGGTACATCACCATGTTCGGTGCAAATGACGCCGCCCTATTCGACGCACAAGGTTTCGAGGCAAATTACCGACGATTGATTGAAATAATTAAACGAAGGACACACGCACATCTCACCCTAGTCGCAACGCCCTGCTTTACGCCAGCGGAGAACAAGGCCAACAAACGCCTCAGTGAATTTGCAGATGTCGTAGCAAAACTAGGCCGGGAATACAGCTTAGCAACGGTCGACCTTTACCATCCGTGTCTCGAACAATTTAATGCAAATAGCGGCACGCCGTTTATGAAAGACAGCATCCATCCGGCAGCAGCCGGTCACAAGTTTATGGCCGAAACATTTCTGAAACAATTTAACTTCTACGGGCTTTCCGAGCAAGTGGAGGTTGATCTTGCCACGCTGAAAACAACCGGAACAACCGGCTGCGATGCAACGATTGCAAAGACGGACGACGGCTTGACATTGACACTTGTGAATCGCTGGGATTTTAAACGCAAAATTGGACTCGTGCTCCATGATGCAGAAAAGTTCGATATTTTTGACGCGACCGGCACAAAACTGGACATACAAAATGGCCGGGCAATTCCAGAGCTACCGGAGCCATCTGGATTACTTCTGACCGATCTTGCAGCAATCCGCAGCGACACAACTACCCCAGCCAATGCACAACGGTTAGCTGGAGAAATTGAGACTGAAGCGCAACGAAGTCGGGTGTTAAAATTACGACTCTTACCGAAAAATGTAACAGCAGTAGCTGTGAAGGAGTCCGAATCGGTTTCAATTTTCGAAAAAGCTATTGAACTCGCAAATCTTGCGAAGTCAAATACAAATGCCCAGCGCTTCGTTGATCAATTTACCGATTTACGCGTTAACTTCCTCAAAGAACGTTTCCCAAAAACAGCGGGAAGCTACGCACTGCGCGATTTATACGGAGTCACTCGTGTGGGCGATGCCGCAGCGAAACCAATCGAACGCTTTGAAGTTGTTTTCATTAATCATGAGGCCCCCAACGCCAGCGGCGAAATTCGGATTGCCGCAACGCCTAAAGGCTGGAATGTCAAAGCGGTAACTCCGACGACATTTACCGGTCTCATACGTGGTCAACGTTTTACAGTTGAATTTGAGCTTACCGGCGAAGAAACGTGCACTTGGCAAGGTGAAATGTTGGTCGCCGCTAACTTCAAACTTTCAGGAAATTCGCAGCCGGTCAAACAAGCGGTTGTTCAGCTTTTTTCGCCGTGGCTTGGCATTGGCACTTTTTGTGACACGAAGGAAAGGGAAACCGCTTCAATTGAGGAAAAGTTCGCGGTGATCTATCCACCGGAAAAGACCATTGATCCAGCGGCGACCTTTACAAGGTTTGACGGAAAGGCACTACACTGGCAGGCTTTCCGGTCCTTCTATTCCCATCCGGGCGTCGATCGCTCAGGACAGATTCAATGGATTGAAAACGGAATGCGGACCAACGGAAAGGGCGGAAAGGTTTTTGACCCATGGAAACCGGCCGGCGTCCTTTACATCGCGAAATGGGTTTATTCGCCGGTGGAGCGTGATGTAAAACTCTTACCGGTCTTTTCGAGTCGCGCAGCGAAACTCTGGCTCAACGGAACAGCAATCATCAACGCAATTACGCTAGATATAAAAGTGTGGCGAGAAACCGAAACCGGAATGAACTGGACAGCATGGAATAAAACAGAATATTACACTCGCAAAACAGTGGATGCTCATCTCATTAAAGGCTGGAACTCCATCCTCTTTAAACTTGTCAGCAATTCACGCCCGTCAGATACTGACGATATATTTGATCTAAAAATCTTTAGTACCAGTAACAACCTCATTCCCGATCTACTTGGAAGCTGTTTCCCACCGGCTGTACCGAAATAATGCTGATAGAAAAATGTGCGAGAAAAATTTATGACTAAACCTCCAGAAATAGGCAAAACTAATGAAGCAGTGAACGCTCATGACCGTAAAATCTACACTTGCGGCACATTGCGCTATACGATTTTCGGCCTGTTTATGTTGTTCTTTTGGCTGCTCTGGGGCGACTTTGTCTCCAGTCTCCTCGATGTAAACATTCCAAATATCCTACCCTTAAAGCTTAAAGATCTAGGGGCTGACGACACTACGCTAATGATTCTGAATAAAACCCTTGCGTATGGTATCACCTTTGCCTTTGCCCCGATGGTGAGTTTTAAGAGCGACCGGCATCGTGGTCGCTGGGGTCGTCGAATGCCGTTCTTGCTCTGGTCGACACCGTTTGTCGGGCTCTTCATGGTACTAATCGGCTGCTATGGCAATATCGTCCACTTCTTCATGGGCGACGCACAACAAGTCGTCGTCCTAGGATTGACGCTCAGTCGACAACTATTGACACTCGTAGTGTTTGGCGCGTTGTTCGTTGGTTTTGATTTTGCCAACATTTTTGTCGGCACAGTTTATTATTACCTATTTAACGACGTGGTGCCGGAGCAGTTCCTCTCGCGGTTTCTCTCATTATTCCGAATCGTAGGCCTTCTCGCTGGCATGCTCTATAATAAGTTTATTTTCCCTCATGCTCTCGAACACTTTCGATTCATTTTCGTAGCGGGCGGCATCGCCTATGCGGTGGGCTTTCTACTCATGTGCTTTTTCGTTAAAGAAGGCGACTACCCGCCACCACCGGAGAACATTGATAAACGCACCGGCCTGCTTTCCTCAATAAAAACGTTTAGAAAGGAGTGTTTTACTCATCGATTTTATTGGTATTTTTTTCTGACAAGTGCGTGTTTTTTCGTCTCGTACCAATCTGGCGTCTACTCAGTGATTCGGAACCGGGACTCACTCGGATTAACATTAAAGCAATTGGGAAATATGGCGTTTTATATCGCGCCAGTGAGCTTAGCACTCCAATATCCAGCTGGTTGGTTGGCTGATAAATATAATCCGATTCGCGTGTATATGATTTCCACCTTAATCTGCCTCTTTAGCAACATAGCCCAATGCATCTTCATCTTCCGCGATTTCGGACCTGCAACAAATCTCGTTCTTATGTATTGCATGGCACTTCTTTTCATGCCGTTCAATGCTGTAAGTGGCGCAGCGGAAATACCCATGTATATGCGTGTGCTACCGAAGGAGCGCTATGGTCAGTTCTGTGCGGCAAATGCCATGCTTAGAAGTCTTGCTATGATCTTCGGCAGTATCGGAGCATCATTCTTCATGGATGCCTTGCGAATTCACTTTCACATGGATAATTGGCGCTACCGCTACTACCCAGTTTGGATGTTTTTTTTCCAAGCCATTGCAGTCGTCTTTATGTTCTTAATGTACCGGGAATGGAAGCGCTTAGGCGGTAACAAAGCGTACAAACCGCCGGAAGTTTGAAAAAACTCTAGCTAAAACTTTACGGGGACAATATGAAATCTATCCTAGCGGTTATCTTGTTCTGTATCGCAATTGATCTACACGCCGCCGACATTACGATTTGGCCGGGCGACGTGAAGGCATGGACGAATATCGATGTTTATGCGTTGCGCGAAGCTGAGGCAAAAGCCGCATACGATGACGCTGCGAAGGGGGCGCCCGACCCGGTAAAAATTGCACCTTATAAAGAGCTTGTGCAACCGGCGAAGGAACCGGATATACAAATCGAACAGGCAACGGACGGAGTGAGCGGCAAGCGAGGCATGAGATTGACGTTCGCGGGCGGGCGCATGCCAACGATTGCGATGAAACCGTCCGAGACTGATTGGACGAAATTCAAAACCTTCAAAGCAACGGTGACGGCATCGCGAACCTGCTTGGTGGTCTTTCGTGTGATGTGTGACAAAAGTCAATACGGGACACAACATAATGACGGAGTTTCGCGCTGGGAATTTGCCGCGCGCTGCGAGGCCGGGAAAAACCTGCTCGTCACCGCCGGGCCACCCGATCCAATGAAGTGGAAAAATATCACATCGCTGGAAATCTACATGTATAATCCGCACCTCGATGAGTCGATTATCGTCAATGCAATCGAGCTTTCAAGTAACCCACCGGTAGAGACCACACCTTTCCGCGAATTGAACAAGCATATGGTCATTCTCCCGGCGGGCGGATGGAAAATGCTTGGCACCAATCTCGTCGTGAAAGACGTTGATGAGCTTGCCGAGAAACTGAAAGATAAATGGACAAAACCAGAAGATAAGTCTGCACCGGAACTCGAAGCGGACTTTCGGTCAGAATACGACAAACTTAAAAAAGACCACCCGAAAGCCGCGTTCATGACACTCCGGGATGGTGACAAGGGATGCGATCCGAAAGATCCAAGCAAGGTATTTTCGGGATGGATGGATACCGGAACACCGTCGCACGGACCGATGTCATTGACGCTTGCTAGCTTTCGTAACTCCGGGAAAAGCGTCGAGATTGAAACCTGCTTTCGCGCCCGACCAGGATTCTTACGCGTGGACCTGTCGAGCATCCCAAAAGAGGCGACGATTCTTGCCGCTCGACTAATTCTTGTTCGCGGACTTAGCATTATTGCCACCAACTGGGAGACCAAGCCAACGCTGTTCGTCGCCGAACCGTGTCGGCGCGAATGGAACGAATATCAAGTCAACTGCTTTGAATACGCAAAAGACCAGTTCTGGAAGGACTACTCCGCACAATCTTGGGGTGAAGATGGTGACTGCGATGCGGTAATGCTAGCGCACGGACCTGCGGCAGGTAAGACACTAACGCTCGACTTCGCTGAGGCCGTAAAATATTGGACCGTTGGCCGGCATGAGAATCACGGCTTTATCATTTACGGCTCACCGAAGTACATAGATTATTTCCATACGGCCACGCGTGAATCCCCCACAATCAGCAACCGCCCGGCATTATTGGTTATCTACGAACCAAAGTAGCAAACCTCGCGAATTAAGCTCGACCCGCTACGCGGTGTTCGTGTGCCGTCTTATACATTGACAAGATATTAGCGATTGGCGCATCCACTTGAATGTAGGTGTGTCCCGGGCCGACAACATAGCCACCATCTTGACCAAGGATATCCATTAACCGACGAACCTCATCCGCAACAGTCGCCGGAGTTCCTTGACATAGAATCTGCTGGAGATCCACCCCACCGTAGAAACAAATATGCTTTCCAAAGTCGCGTTTCAGCGCCATCGGGTCCATTCCTTCCGCACGAATTTGAATCGGCTCCAACATATCGACCCCGCAATCAATAATCATCGGCAGTAACGGACGGACGGCGCCACAGACGTGGAGTAGGAACTTCTTATTGTGCCGGTGAGCAAGGTCAACCACCTTCCGGAGGTAGGGCACACAGTATCGTTTGAAAGTTTCCGGTGAAAACAATGGTGCGCGTTGCGAGCAATAGTCGTCCGCCATATAGACAATGTCGATTCCCTCGGCACCAGGCTGGTTCAACATGTTTTCTTCAAACGCCAGAATCCGTTCGGCAACCGTTCCAATCAGCTTTTCTGCATACTCGGGATTACCAGCAAAATCCATCATGGTATCTTCCATCCCACGCAGGAATGATGTGATGAAATATGCGCCCCACGACGATGCGGCGATGATTGCCCGGTCCTTGTGGGCAGGAATTTCCGTTACAAAATGCGAAAAATCCTGCACTTTTGGCTCCGGCCAAAGATGCCGGTCAATATCCGAAAGGTCATCCTTACCGGCTAACGGACTCCAACCGAGTTCCTCGTAACTTCCGCCGCCATATTCAACCTTCACCGTCTTCCAGCCCCAAATCGACATCTTATCCGAATGCTGTTCTTGCCCCGGAGCCGCAATGTAATTCTTGGGCAAAACCATCCACGTATCAACGTGAAGATAATCAAAAAGCTCTTCGCGCGTCCGGAGGCCGAGATGTTGATACAACGCATCGAAAACTTCCTTCTCCGCATCAAAAGTAATCGGCATCCGATCTGTCGTCCGGTGCTCTGCCGCGGCCAACACTCGCTGTTTAGAAGTCATTTTATCCATAGATTTTATCTTTACTGTTAGTGTCTACAAAACGTCAACGCTCGTTAAAGCATGCCAGCCGTCAACTTGTGTACCGTCGATGGCAAACCAAACACGGGGCCGTTTTTCTTCATCGATAATGACAAGATCCAGCTTAGCTTCGCCAGAGTTGAGTCCTTTCGGGAGCGCAATTTTCTCCTCGAACCAACGATGCCCCGGCAACCAACTGCGGATATCTTGTTTCAACGGTACAACCACCGCACGATTTTTCTGCCGGAAGCGTAGCGCCAACCGGTACGACCGGTAAATCGGCGCACAACCAATATTATCGATGAAACATTCAATCTTAAACCGTTCGCCACGACGAACCGTTAGCGGCAACAGTGCTTGACGTAAAACAAAACGGTAGCCGATTTTCTTATCAAATTCCTCCAGTTTTTCGCGCCACGCCGCCGGGAAAAATGCGCTCTTTGGCATAAACACCGAGGTGTGGTACCGGTAGCCCTCGCGGATAATGGCATCTAAATCGTAGCCTTTTAGAAACCAGCCCGGAGCGTTCCAACAGCTTTCCATCGTGACCGGTGCCTGCTGCCAAGCATTGCGCAACCCTTGTTTCTCAACCTCCTTCGGATAAGCATCGTAAGTATGATTCCACCCCTTGCCGAATGGCACTTCCGGTACATCTGCCGAGCTAAAATCACCAAAGCAATCAGTACGCCATCCGATGTGGCGTTTAGTACCAGCAGTGCGGCGTTGCGCATGCCTGCAACCCGGCGTGCCAAGCATGGAAAGTAGCTGAGTTTTCTTGAAGCTACTGAGATAAATATCGGCTAACTTCGCCGCAGTGGCCGGTGTTGCATTGCCACCGGCTTCTCCCCAAAATCCAGCGTAAGCAATATCCACGCTTTCCAGGTCGGGATGTCCATCATACCGGCGAGCAAACGCCCGGATGAAGTCGCCGAAATGTTTCAAGTAAAGCGGATCATTGGAATCTGGCTCGTTGGAAAAAAACATTCCTTTCCGCTTCCAGTGTGCACCGGTATCCCAATACCAGTCTGGAACGTTGACAGAACACTTCGGTGGATGACGCTTGGCGGTCGTAGGTGACTTGTCGTAGTAGCGACGTTGCGTGTAAGGCTGAAACCGCAGTTGTAATGTCTGACCATGCTCACTCGCCGCTCGCAATGCGCCATCCACAATATCCCAGCGGTATTTGCCTTTGTCCGGTTCAAACCAAGCCCACGGCCACCGGCAATAACTCAGCGTAGTTCGAGGGATATATTTGGAATTGTCGGCAATGGTTTTTACAGCCGGAAATTCCACCGGACCATAGGTATCGTACCAACTCCACGCAGCGTAAAGCGGATCGCCTTGAAAACGCTGATAAGTTGTTGTCCCACGATGAGGATTCGGCAGCCAAGCATTTGATTCAACGGGGCGAATGCGCTGAATTACCTCGTCCGGTCCATAGGCATCGCGCCACCGCCGGAGCGACGGACGCTTCACTGGCTTGTAATCCGCGGATTCAATGACTTGACGCAACACTCGGAGCAATCCATCCCCAACTCCTTCGCTAAATAACGCCTGCCAAGCCGCTGGCGTGCGGCGTTTGGGAGCGCGTTCCGTAAAACCCGGCATCTCTCGCAACAGAAGCAAGATTCGCCGGGTGGCAGCGTTTTGATTCAACCGCTTCCGCCAGAAGGAAGCTTGCTCGCAATCCACCGGTAACGACTTCTTCAAGTCCGGTATCGCGCGTAAAAGTTCAAGGATGTTTCGGACTACCTGTGCTTCACTAATCAAACCTTGTTTCATGAAGTCGATTTCATACCACGACTAATGCCTTTGTCAACGAACGACTTTTTTGCCCATCACGTCAGCCATATCCGCTTGACAACTGCGTGGGCTAGATGAAAATCGGCTCTTACATAAAACCGATATTCACCGGAGCACTCAAGAAACATGCAACCAAAATTTCCACAAGGTAAAATCAGCGCCACATTCGTTGATTTTTCAGAACGAACGGACTTTTACGATAAAATGCTCCAGTGCGAGCCGGAGTATTGGCGAAATGAAATTCGCGATTTACGAGATGCGGGAATTACCGACATTGTCATTGCTCGAACAGTCCTCGCTGGGAAGGCGCATTACCATTCGGAGTTATTGGAAGAGTGGAGCGAGACAGATCCCGTTGCCGCACTCATGCAAGCCGCCGCTGAGAATAATGTCGGCGTCTATCTGGGATTAGATTTGAATCTTCACTTTTGGGATCAAGACCGCGATTTTAGCCGAATGATGAAACGCGATCTGAATCTGAACCGTCACATCCTCAGCGAGCTACTTCCCGCCTATGGATCAAACCCAGCGCTCAAAGGCATCTATGTCACGCACGAGCCGGACCATGACAATGTGCTAACCGCAGAACGCGCTAAAGCACTTCGGGAATTTCTTGGCGACATGTACCAACTGATTAAAACGGAATGCGGGTTACCGGTGTTTTGTTCCCCATTTTTCGCCAAAAGTCTCCCACCGGAAGAATTAGCCGCGTGGTGGTCTGAATTTGTTGACCGTCCGATGTTTGACATCGTTGCCATGCAAGATGGTGTTGGTTGCGTGCGGAATATTGCACCGGAGGATATTCCCCCACTCTATACCGAGCTCGCAAAAGTTTTTGCCGCCCAAAAGATCCAGTTTTGGAACAATGTAGAAACATTCACAATTATCAAACGTGGACTACCGCTAATACCAGCACCCATGGAGCGAATCGCCCAGCAATATGAGTTAGGCCGCCCATTTGTGGAACGCACCATTACTTGGGAATACAGTCACTTTCTAGGTCGTCAACTACTCGGGAAAGAACGGTATGAAACTTTCCGCCGATGGAATTTATCGAAACCACTAAAATAACTAGACTGAATACAAATCAACCGAGAGGCACCGGAAGCAATACTGACAATAGCACTCTCGAACGGTTTTGTTTTGACTCCGATGCCGCCGAATCCGACCGGCATCTCGCGTGGGTAAATTCCATTTGCGCGGCATTTCTAATGATCGGACTCATCGGCATTCAACCTCACACGCCGACTATCGCCAAGCGAACCCTACCGGTAGAAGAAATCGTGGCGACAACAGTTGAGCCGGTAACAATTTCAACTGTCGGTGGAAATACTGATTTAACACCGGAACCTATCACTCACAATGGGGCCGCGGCTATCGCCGTCACGCTCGACTCACCGGCGGTAGTTTTTTCTGTACCGACCGCTGGAAACGTGTTGGTACCGGTGGGATTAGCGCAAGCGCCACCCGCCAATCCTCTAATTGCGATCGCGCCGCTTGGCAATAGTCCGATTGGAATCGCCGTTTCGACCGGCACCTCCGGCAGTCGTCCAGCACCGGCATATCCCGCCGAATCGCTCCGCGCCCATGAACAAGGTACCGTCGTTTTACTAATCGAAGTTACGGAGAACGGCCAAGCCAATTCAGTAACGGTAAAAGAATCCTCCGGCTACCGGCGGCTGGATCAAGCGGCAGTTGAGGTGGTGCACCGGTTCTGGTATTTTGGCCACGCCACAGGCAAGCGACTGTACGAATCGCCGATTGTGTTCCGACTGCAATGAAAAGGATAAAAATATGTTAGCCAATATCGTTATCGAATATTTCCAGCGCGGCGGCCTTGTCATGTGGCCGATTCTGATTTGTGCGGTTGTACTGGTGGCCGTCATCGGTGAACGCCTGTTTTGGTGGTGGCGCGAAACTCGGCTACGTGATCACGACCGGTTGATGCAGGTGCTCGACGCACTCCACAAAGGCAACGTGGAAGAAGCCGCACAACTCGCCAAAGGCTCGCACGATCCGGTCGTGCAGATGGTGGATCATGGATTAAACGATCACGCGACCTCATTGCAAATTGCGATGCAAGCGGCTGCCGGTGTGGTGTTGCGCCGGGCCGGACGATTTATCCCTGTACTAGACACACTGGTGACATTAGCTCCACTGCTGGGCTTGCTCGGCACAGTCACTGGTATCATGCATTCTTTCACATCCCTCGGCAGCGCGGAATTAGCCATTAGTAAAGTGACCGGTGGCATCGGCGAAGCGTTAATTGCCACGGCCTGCGGTTTGTGCATCGCAATCGTGGCGCTAGTTCCGCTGAATTATTTCTCCGGTAAAGTCGCGGCACTCCAATATGATTTAGAAACAGCGGCGTCAAATGTCGAAGTCTTGCTCAACCGCATCCGACATCAACGCCAAGACGCCGATTAGTCGAGCGCATGCACATCAGCTCACCAGTTCAGGGTAAGCACGCACGGATTGAAATCATTCCGCTCATTGACATCATGTTTTTTCTACTGGCGTCGTTCATGATGGTGAGCCTGAGCATGACCAAAGTGGCAAACATCCATCTCAACCTACCACCGGCAATCGCCGCGCAATCCGATTTCGGTCCCGATATGCTGCACATTGCCGTGGACAAGACCGGCGGAATTTGGGTTGAGAAACAAAAGCTGACACCGGCAGAATTGCACACCGTGCTGACAAACCGGACTCATTTCAATCCACACCTACCGGTCTACATCGGCGGCGATACCGAGACACGCCACGGCGATATGGTGGATGTCCTCGATCTCGCCCGTAAGGCCGGTATTCAAAAGATCGCGTTCACCGTCGTTGCGAAGCAGCCATGAAAATCATTTCGCCGTTGCCAAAAAAACATGGCCGACTGGAGATTATCCCGTTGATTGACATCATGTTTTTCTTATTGGCTTCGTTCATGATGGTCAGCCTGCAAATGCAACACTTACTGACTCTCAACGCCGCCCTCCCCACCGCCACGCTCGTCACCACGACGAAGCTCGACATGACGACGGTAACGGTCGACCGGTTCGGACAAGTGGCCATCGCCGGACAGCAAGTTGCTTTCCCGGAACTCGAACGATTATTGAAAACAAAACTCGCCGGTAACGCCAATTATCCCGTCTACATCCAAGGTCACTGTGACACGACGCACGGCGCGATTATTTACGTCCTCGACTTCATCCGGCGCGCCGGCATTCACAAAGTTGCGCTCTCCGTTAAAACCACCTCTTAATATGAAAATCACTCCACAATATCTACTCATCTTCTTAGCGCTCGGATTATGCGGATTGTGCACCCGTCAATGGTACAGCCAAGCCCATCAACACACCATGCTGACTACACTCTCACAAACCATTGCCGACCAATCCGCTGCAGTGCAGCAGCAGAAAAACTCAATCGCCGTCATGGACAGGCAAGTTGCGGCAATGGATTCACACCTGACCGAGTTTAAAAGCACAATTAAAAGTAATGCCGCTGAAATTCTGATCTTGCGAGGCGAGAATGACCGAATGACCGGCACCCTAGCGCAATACAAACAGCTCACCGAAACTCTCGAATCGCGAGTAAAACAAGCCAACGCCGTAATCAAAGATATCGCCGAACAGCGCGATGATTTCCTAAAGCGCCTGAACGAAACGATTCAAGACCGTAACGAAGTCGTCGCAAAGTATAATGCGTTAGTCAAACAGCTCGAAGACCGCCAAACCGCTCAGAAGAAATAACCCCACCGCCGGTCATGGATTAGCTTGGAGCAGTTGCGAACAGTACCATTGCATTCGTGGATGATGAAAAAAACTCTTCCACAGATTACCCTTCAAGGGCACCGAGATACGGCCGTCGCGATGTAAGTAGCCGTACCATTCACCATGTTTGGAATCGGGAAAATACTGATAGCTCCAGTCGTGTACCAATTGATGCCAGCGGGCATATTTTTCGTCACCGGTGAGCTGATGTGCGAGCAAGGTCGCGATAATCGTTTCATTGTGCGGCCACCAAAATTTCATATCATGCCAGTACTCCTGCACCGGTTTGTCGTAGATATCGCGAAAGTAAAAAATCCCGCCATACTCGCTATCCCACCCGCGTTCCCACATCCAATCGAGCATGTCACACCCAAGTCGTACCAGCGATGCATCGCTGCGATAATGTCCTTCGTGCATGATAAACCACGCGCCTTCAATCGCATGACCGGGATTAAGCATCCGGCCATCAAAATGATCCAGAATTTCGCCAGTCGGCCCCACTGTTTCCATCACTACACGCAAGTTGGGTTTCACGAAGTACCGGCGGATTTCATCGATACAACGATCAATCCACCCAGTCAAGATCGGGTCATCACCGAGGTTTGTACGTAATTCTTGAGCTGTGACAATGGTGATCATCCGCGGCCCTATGCCAATCATCGGCCGCGTGTTGGTGAACTTCGGTGGCATCAATCCCGGCGTGAAATTCCAGCGAGTGAAGTGTTCAAATAACTCGCGGGCGCGAACCGCCGACCGGCTGCTGCCTGTAGCCCGGGCATGTACCGCATAGGCGATGGCCGCAAAGGCTTCACTGAACGCGTACCGGCGCTTGCGGATTGGACGACCTTCGCGCGTCACGTGGAAGAACATCCGTCCATCGGTGTCCACACAGTGGCGTTCAAGAAATTCCAGCCCTCGTTCCGCCCACTCGAGCCACTCCGCCCGCTTCTCAACAGTGTTATACAGTGCCAACAGCATCCAACACATCCGGCCCTGCGCCCACACGCTTTTGTCGGTGTCCAACAGTGTTCCATCGCGATCAAGCGCGTGCAGAAATCCACCGTGCTCCGTGTCTACAGCACGTGGAAACCAAAAGGGTACGGTATCCTTCAACAAACCGTCGCGATAAATTTTAAGTAATTCCTGCTTGTGATTTGTAGTCACCTGAGTCTCCCTGCTATGCCCTGCCTTGTTAGCTTTTATCTACCGGCAGGTGATAAATACTGCATTCACGTACTACCGACAAGAATTTACAATCGAAAATGACAGTTGCACTGAAAATTACCGGTAGTATTATGCCGCAACAATGAAACCTTCTTTAGAAATTCCGAATGTCGTAAAATTTGAAACCGGCAACGGCGGACTTCCACGCGTTGCCGTCACCGGCCCGCTCGCCAACGCTACTATTTACCGGTACGGCGCACACGTCACCCACTTCCAACCACACGGCGAAAAGCCGGTTCTCTTTATGACCCGGCAAGCTCAATTCATTCCGGGTAAACCAATCCGCGGCGGGATTCCAATTGTTTTCCCGTGGTTCGGCCCACATCCTACTGACACCAATTTACCCATGCATGGCCCATCACGGCTCGTGGAGTGGAATTTAGTTTCGACAGAACTCCGCGCTGACGGCGCTGTGGAATTAGTCTTCGCGTTACCACCCTTCTTGCAATACCGCGTTGCTATCGGGCGAGAACTTGATCTGACTTTAGAAGTTTATAACTCCGGTCAGACACCATTCAAGTTTGAAGAAGCCTTGCACACCTACTTTTGCGTCAGCGATGTCCGACAAATCACCGTCACCGGTCTCGAAAATACCCGCTATGACAGCAAAGTCGAAAACGTCACCGGCCAACTGCAAGGTTCGGATCCGATCCGGTTTACCAGTGAAGTTGATCGGACCTACTTGAATACAAACACCACTTGCATCATCCACGATCCGACTTGGCAACGCCGCATTGTCGTTGAGAAACGCAATTCCGATACAACGCAGCTTTGGAATCCATGGATTGCAAGAGCGAAAGCGATTCCGGATTTCGGCGATGACGAATGGCCGGGAATGGTCTGCATCGAAACTGTCAACGCACGCGTTAACGCCGTCACGCTTGCACCCGGCCAGACTCACGCCATGCGCACCATCGCTCGTGTCGAAAAAATCTAAGCCGCGTCTTTCGACTGCTTTTTCTGAACTAACGGCTCGGCTTTACCTTCGACAACCGTGCGATTGATGGTGACTTTGTCAATATCGTCGCGACTTGGAATGTCGTACATCAACTCCATCATCAGTTTTTCGAGCAGTGACCGCAAGGCGCGCGCTCCGGTACCCTTTTTAATCGCGGCCTCGGCAAGTGCGTGAAGCGCATCTTTCGTGAAGCTCAAACTCACGCCTTCCATTGCGAAAAGCTTAGCATACTGCTTGGTCATCGCATTTTTGGTGTCGTTGAGAATCGCCACTAACTCCACTTCCGTAAGTTCGCTGAGCACCGGTACAATCGGCAGCCGCCCAATAAATTCAGGAATGAGACCAAACTGAAGCAAGTCTTCCGGCTCGACATGTTCGAGCACCGAGACGCGTTGCGCCGGTGTCACCGGCACTTCACCACGCGCAAAACCAAGCGTGTGCTCGCCAATGCGTCGCGCAATAATTTTATCGAGACCGACAAATGCGCCGCCGCAGATGAATAAAATATTTTTTGTGTTAACGCGAATGTATTCCTGCTGCGGATGCTTCCGTCCACCTTGCGGCGGAACATTGCAGATCGTGCCTTCGAGAATTTTTAACAACGCCTGCTGAACGCCTTCACCGGAGACATCCCGCGTGATGCTGGCGGAATCACTCTTGCGGCCAATCTTGTCAATTTCGTCGATATAGACGATACCGAGTTCCGCGCGTTTCACATCGTAATCGCAGTTCTGGAGCAACCGGAGGATAATGTTCTCCACATCCTCACCGACGTAGCCAGCTTCCGTGAGTGTCGTGGCATCGGCAATGCAAAACGGCACATCGAGAATCCGCGCCAGCGTTCGCGCCAGCAAAGTTTTACCAGAGCCAGTCGGACCAATCATCAGGATATTGCTTTTCTCAATCTCCACATCCCGGTGATGTTCGACGATATGTTGCTCTTCATCCTGCTGAATGCGCTTGAAATGATTATGAACGGCGACAGCGATATTCTTCTTCGCGTGATCCTGACCGACAATGTAGAGGTCGAGCTGACGTTTAATCTCCACCGGCTTCGGAACACTGAGTCGTGGCGTAGATTTCTTACCGGAAGGTTGACTCAACTCTTTATCGACAATGCTTTTGCAAACGATAATGCAATTGTCGCAGATAAAAACACCGGGACCAGCAATCAGCTTTCGCACTTCGCCGTGGGTCTTTCCACAGAAACTGCACATCGTGAGATTAGTAGGCGTTTTCGCCATATAAGTCTAGGACGACTTCTTCTCACCGTCGCGCCGGGACTTCACAACTTCATCCACCAAACCGTAATCGCGCGCTTCACTGGCGGACATAAAGAAATCTCGGTCGGTATCTTTGGCAATCGCTTCGACAGACTTACCGGTGTGCAACGCGAGAATTTCGTTCAACCGGTCTCGCGTGTGCAAAATTTCTTTCGCTTGGATGCTGATGTCACTCGCCTGCCCTTGCACACCGCCCCACGGTTGGTGAATCATGATGCGCGCATTCGGCAACGCGAACCGTTTGCCTTTTGTGCCGGCCGCCAACAAGACCGCTCCCATGCTCGCCGCTTGACCGATGCAATAAGTTGTCACATCGCATTTCAAAAACTGAATCGTATCGTAAATCGCTAAACCCGCCGTGACCGAACCACCGGGCGAGTTGATATAAACACTGATATCCTTACCGGCATCTTCCGATTGCAAAAAAAGCAACTGCGCCGTCATGATGTTTGCCACGTTGTCATCAATTGCGGTGCCGAGGAAAATAATCCGGTCTTTCAACAGCCGTGAATAAATGTCGTAGGCGCGCTCACCGCGACCGGTTTGCTCGATTACTGTCGGAATCAGATATTGTGATTGTGCCATAACTACCTCAAGCTTTCGTTGTTTCGACCTTAGCATTGGCAATGAGGAAATCAAGAGTCTTGCCCACTAGAATCTGTTCCTCAACTTCACCCAATCCGCCGCGCTCATCCAATTGCGCCTTCAACTTCTCCGCCGGCATCCGGTACTGTCGCGCCATCGCCGCGAGCCGCTCTTCCATCTCCGCTTCGGTTACCGTAATCTTTTCCGCCTGCGCTACCGCATCGAGAACGAACGACGACCGGACGCGCTCTTTCGCGCTCTGCGAGGCGTAACCAAAAATTTCGTCCTTCTTACTTTCCAACACATCCTTGTTAACGCCGCGCTGACTATTCTCGCGAACGAGATCATAGACAATGCTCCGCGTCTCTTGCGCCACCAACGACTCCGGTAACTCAAACTCCACTTTGCTGAGCAAATGATCCACGACTTGCTTACGCAACTCGCCATTCACCTGCGCCTCGCGTTCCGCGACCAAGCTCTTCCGGACTTCGGCCTTCAGCTTTTCCACCGAATCCAAACCGACCTTCTTTGCGAATTCGTCATTCACCTCCGGCAACTTCTTCTCCTTGATACCGGTGACATCCACAAAATACGTCGCCTTTTTACTCGCAAGCGGCTTCACTGCAAAATCCGCCGGAAAGCTCACCAACACCTGTCTCTTCTCGCCCACCTGCGCACCAATCAATTGCTCGCAGAATCCCGGCAAGAACGAATCTGAATTCACCAACAACCAGAAATCTTTATGCTCACCAAGTGTCTTTGCCTCCGGTGCCAATTCACCAATCGGCTTGCCTTCGGCCACGCCGGTATAATTAATGATTGCGAAATCGCCGGTCTTCAACCCTCGTCCGGTCACATCCGCAAAATCCGCTTGCTGGTCACGCAATCCGTCAATTGTTTTCTCCACATCCGCATCGGCCACCGGCGTTTCCGTTTTCTTCACAGCAATGCCTTTGTATTCCGGTAGCTCAAATTCCGGGGCCGTATCCATCACCGCCGTGAACACGAACGGCTTACCGGGCAGACTCTCCACCGAATCCACATTTGGCTGACCGACCACGCGCAATTCTTTTTCTTTCACCGCTTCCCGGTACGCATCTGGAATAACGCGCTGACGGACTTCGTTATCAATTTCGCTGGCATAACGTTTTTCCACAAGCGGCTCCGGAGCCTTGCCGGCCCGGAAGCCGGGAATCGCCGCGCCTTTGCGGAATTCTTGGAGGATTTCGGCACGCACACCGGCAACGCGGCTAGCGGCCACTTCAATCCGCAATTTCTTGCGGCACGGAGAGATATTTTCAATGGTGACAGACATAAGGCGCGTACGGTAAGTGATGCTCCCCACTCCGTCAAGTCTCGACTACGCTTGTGTCGACTTAAAACAACAACTTCTCGTGCCGTCCAAGCGCTTTTTGTTGCGCTAAAACAGTTTCGACGCGTTTCAGAAGTTCATCTGTGCTGAATGGTTTTTCCAGAAAATCCTGAGCGCCACCGCGTAACGCGGCCACGACTCGTTGCTGAGATGCCGCGCCGGTAATCATGATGACCGCAATCGAAGATTTGTGTTTTTTGATTTTCTGCAGCAACTCCAACCCGGCTTGTTGGCCACTCGGCAGGCCAATATCCACTAGCGCCAAATCCAACGGTTGATTCTTCATCAACTCAAAACCTTGCGCCAAATCCCCCGCCAGGACGACTTCGTGACCGGCGGTGGTCAACATTTCTCCCAGCATTTCCACCATCGCCCGCTCATCATCAACGACTAAAATTCGCGCCATAACTCAAGTCCTTCTAATTTTTAACCACCGGTAGCACAATCGCAGCACATTGATAGAGTGTCCGTCCATCAGCATAGCTAGTGACTCCGAGTACATATACTTGCCGGCCAGCAGCGATAAAGGCACCGCCGGCAGTCAGACGTTCCGCTAAATTATTCTCACGCTCCACAGCGGCGATCCATTGTGCGTCAGCGGCGAGAACAAAATTACCGCGACCCGGAAGAACGAGGATTGAAAATCCTAGCGCCGGTACACTCGGTTCGCCAACCACTCCGACCGGTGCAGCCGGAATGGCTTGCGATTGTTTAATCTCCAATCGAATCATCCGAGCAACGGCTTCCGGACCAGAATCACCTGCCACCGCCGCCACCCAATCAATTAAGAGATTCCGGACACCGTTTAGATCAATCGCTTTCGCAATCGGATCGATACCACCCAATTTTCGCATCGCCTTGACGAGCGTGGAAACTTCTTTGAGGTAAACATTTTTCTGTGCACCGGGAATGTAGTACATCACCACGAGGTGAACTCGCCCACCATCGGTCGCCCCATAATCAATACCGGTATTCGACCAACCAATCGCACAGTAAAGGTCGCCATCTTCACGCGGTGCCCGGAAATGCGGAACAGCAATCCCCATCCCGATACCGGTATTGCATTCTTGCTCGCGGCGCTTCACTTCCTCGATAGCGTCGGTGCCGACTTGAATATCCGGATTGGCATCGAGAATCCGCGCAAGAAATTCCAAGACACGGTCTTTATTACCGCCTTCGGGTAATTCGAAGAGACGGCCTTCTTGCAGAGCGGTTAAAATGCTGCGCATGATTAATCAGTTCCAAACTTCCGGGCGAACCACATTTTTACAGTATGTGTAAGGACACTGTACGCCAAAAGGTAGCCGGCAATCCACAGGAAATATACCGGTGGCAATGGCACAAACCCAAGCCAGTGCGCCAGCGGTGAAAACGGCAACCACACCCCAATCGCCATAATGAACAGTGTGCTTCCCAGCAACGCCGCACTCGGCCGACTTTGAATAAATGGAATCCGGTGGGTCCGGATAATGTGAACGATGAGCGTTTGCGTCAGCAGTGATTCAACAAACCAACCGGTATGAAAGAGCGCCGCCTGCGTCGTACCATCGGGATCGGCTACGCCTTTCCCAATTTGGCAATTGAAAAAATAGAGCATCAGAAAAAAGGTCGCATAATCGAAAATCGAACTGATCGGGCCAATGAAAAGCATGAAGTTGCGGATGCTGGCGATGTTCCAACGGCGTGGCTTTGTCAGATATTCCTCATCCACGTTATCCAACGGAATACCAACCTGCGAGAAATCGTAAAGTAAATTATTGACGAGCACCTGAATCGGCGCCATCGGGAGGAACGGTAGGAAGTAAGCACCGCCCACCACGCTGAACATATTGCCGAAGTTAGAACTCGCCCCCATCTTGATGTATTTGACGATGTTGCCGAAAACTTTCCGGCCTTCGATAATCCCGTCTTCCAGCACCATCAGACTTTTCTCTAGCAAAATAATATCGGCCGATTCCTTGGCTACATCCACTGCTGAATCAACAGAAATGCCGACATCCGCCGCCTTCATCGCCAACACGTCATTGATTCCGTCCCCCATGAAGCCGACTACATGGCCTTTCGCTCGCAACGCTCGGATGACTTTCTCTTTTTGGTCCGGCGTCAACCGGGCAAAAACATTACCGGTATCCACCTGCCGTGAAAATTCTTCCTCACTCATGGCTGCCAATTGCGGTCCGGTCACTACCTGGCTAATCGTTAAACCGACATCGCGACAAACTTTCTGGCTCACCAATTCATTATCACCGGTCAAGACCTTAACCGTCACTCCCGAGCGCGATAACGCTTCAATCGCTTGCCGTGAGCTTTGTTTGGCCGGATCAAAAAACGCGATATAACCGAGTAGCGTCAACTCCGATTCATCCGCCACACTGAAGGTTTGTTTCGACCGGTCAAACTCCCGGTACGCAATCGCAAGCACCCGGTAGCCGTCGGTGCTGAGATTCCGGTACTCATCCATCAAGTCATCGCGAAGCAATTGAATCAGCGGATTAATTTCATCATCCACCTGATAGTTTTCGCAAATCCGCGCCACCTCTTCGACTGCACCCTTGCAAATCAAAACATTCCGGTCTTCGTAATCAATCACCACTGACATCCGCCGGCGTTTGAAGTCGAATGGAATTTCATCCACTTTCCGGCAATTCTTTTCGACATCAATATCCGAATGCGCCAGAACTGCGCGGTCGAGGAGATTGCGCAAACCAGTCTGGTAATGACTGTTCATGTAGGCGTACCGGAGGACATCTTCACTCTGCCGGTTCGTCACATCCACATACCGCTCCAGCACCACGTGATCCTGCGTCAACGTTCCGGTCTTGTCAGTGCAAAGCACATCCATCGCGCCGAAATTTTGAATGGCGTTGAGATGTTTGACGATGACTTTTTTCTTCGCCATCTGCAACGCGCCCTTGCCGAGGCAGACAGTGATAATCATCGGCAACATTTCCGGCGTCAGCCCGACTGCCACCGACAACGCAAACAACAGCGCCTCCACCCAGTTGTGCTTGGTAATGCCGACGATTAAGAATGTCAGACTCACCATCACAATCATGAACCGAATCATCAGCCATGTGAAAGACTGGATTCCCTTCTCAAAACTCGTCAGCTCACGCTTCGCCATCATCTTCTGCGATAACGCGCCAAAGAATGTTTGCGTACCGGTGCTCAACACCACGGCGCGCGCCGAACCACTGAGGACATTGGTTCCCATGAAACAGGCATTCGGAGATTCCAGCGGGGTCTTACCGGCGGCTGGCAACTCCGCACTTTTTTCCACCGGCATCGACTCACCGGTCAACGCCGACTGCGTCACAAAGAAATCTTTGGCAGATAAAATCCGAATATCGGCCGGAATGAGACTTCCCGCCGCCAACACCACCACATCCCCCGGCACAACCTCCTCCAACGGCACTTCCACCTGCTTCCCATCACGCACAACATCCGTCGTCGTCTTCACCAGTTTTTGCAACTGCTCCACCGCCCGCGTCGACCGGGTCTCTTGAAAGTACGCCAACGACACGCTCAACACCACCATCCCACCCACCACCACCGCCGACCGCAAATCGCCCATCACATAGGAAACCAGCGCAATGATTAGCAATTGGATGGCCAACGGGTTCCGGCAGCGCTCCAGAATATCGATAAAAAAAGAATGCCGCCGCCCCGCCGCAACCGTATTCGGCCCGACCTCACGCAATCGCTCCGCCGCGACTTCCGCCGTCAGTCCATCTCGACTGCTGGCCAAGTCTGAAAACAAATCGGCTTCACTGCAGGAATAGAGCTTTTCGTTTGCCATGATGACTTCGTCACATTCTATTTAACTTTTCCCATGCGTTCCGGCAACAGGAACTTGCGTTTTCAGAAAGATTTTCCACAAATGTAACATCTTTCTATTGTCACGCCGCGTGACTTTGGTATTGTCTCCGCCACTATGGCAAAAATCTCAATCTCTAACGGCAAGCTCTCAGTTCCAAATAACCCAACCCTTCCTTTCATCCGTGGCGACGGCACCGGCCCTGACATCTGGGCCGCCAGCGTCCGCGTACTCGATGCCGCCGTTGCGAAAGCCTATTCCGGCAAGCGCAAGATCGAATGGCTCGAAGTTTTCGCCGGTGAGGAATCGTTTAAGAAATTTAATAACTGGCTCCCCGACGAAACCGTCAAGGCGTTCCAAGATTACCTCGTCGGCATCAAAGGCCCGTTGACCACACCGGTGGGCAAAGGCATCCGCAGCTTGAACGTCGCGCTCCGGCAAATGCTTGACCTTTATGTTTGCTTGCGGCCGGTGATGTGGTTCAACGGCGTCCCCTCACCCGTCAAACATCCCGAGAAGGTCAACATGGTTATCTTCCGGGAAAACACCGAGGACATTTACGCCGGCATCGAGTGGGAAGCCGGTTCGCCCGAAGCCAAGAAGCTCATCGCGTTCCTCCAAAACGAAATGGGCGTGAAGAAAATCCGGTTCCCCGAAACCAGCGGCATCGGCATCAAACCGGTCTCCTCCGAAGGCACCGAACGCCTCATCCGCGCCGCGATCAAGTACGCCATTGATAACAACCGCAAGAGCGTCACGATTGTCCACAAGGGCAACATCATGAAGTTCACCGAAGGCGGCTTCCGCGATTGGGGCTACGCCCTCGCGAAGCGCGAATTCGGCGCTGTCGAGATTGACGGCGGTCCGTGGTGCAAACTCCCCAACGGCATCGTCATCAAAGACGCCATCGCCGACATCACCTTGCAGCAAGTGTTGACCCGTCCCGCCGAGTTCGACGTCATCGCCACGCTCAACCTGAACGGCGATTACCTCAGCGACGCGTTGGCCGCGCAAGTCGGCGGCATCGGCATCGCCCCCGGCGGCAACATCAATTACATCACCGGCCACGCCATCTTCGAAGCCACCCACGGCACCGCGCCGAAATACGCCGGTAAAGACATGGTCAACCCCGGTAGCGTCATCCTGTCCGGTGAGATGATGTTGCGATACATGGGCTGGACGGAAGCCGCCGACCTCATCATCAAAGGCATGGACGGCGCGATCAACGCCAAGACGGTGACCTACGACTTCGCCCGCCAGATGGAAGGCGCGAAGGAAGTGAAGTGCTCCGCATTCGGAACGGCCATGATCGAACGGATGTGACCATGACGCATCCTTATTGACCATTCGAGACGGCGCGATGACGGAAGCAACTCACAAGATGGTCATTGACCATGCCGGCGGCTTGCATGAAGGCGTAGCAGATCGTTGTACCCACGAACTTGAATCCGCGTCCGCGCAGATCCTCGCTCATCGCGTCGGACTCGGCGGTGTGTGACGGTAGGTCGCTAAGCTGGTGAAACCGGTTAGCCCGCGTCTGCCCGCCGGTGAATTGCCAGATGTACCGGTCAAATGAGCCGAACTCCGCTTGCACCGCAAGGAAACACCGGGCGTTGATGATGGCTGATTGCACCTTGAGCCGGTTGCGGATGATGCCGGTATCGGCGAGCAGCCGGACCACGTCGCGGTCGCCGTACCGCGCTACCTTGGCGGCGTCGAAGTTGTCGAATGCGCGCCGGTAATTCTCGCGCTTCAGCAGCACGGTCTGCCAACTCAGCCCGGCCTGCGCGGCGTCGAGGACGAGGAACTCGTACAGTTTCCGGTCGTCGTGCAGCGGCACGCCCCATTCCGTGTCGTGATACGCCGTCATCAATGGATGCGACAGACACCAAGGGCAACGAGAAGGCTCTTGCATGAACACGGTGGACTACACGTTAAACTTAAAGATCAGCACGTCGCCGTCTTTCACGACGTATTCCTTACCTTCCATCCGGTACAAACCTTTTTCACGCGCAACGGCGACACTGCCGCATTTGATCAGAGCATCGTAGGCGACGGTTTCGGCTTTGATGAAACCGCGCTCGAAGTCGGAATGAATCACGCCGGCGGCTTTCGGGGCGGTATCGCCGGCATGGATTGTCCACGCGCGAACTTCTTTTTCGCCGGCCGTGAAATATGTCCGCAGACCGAGTAGATGATAGGTCGCGCGGATGAGCGCGCCGACACCGGATTCGTTTACGCCAAGTTCCTTGAGAAACGCCTGCGCTTCCTCCGGTGACAAATCCACCAAGTCGCTCTCAATCTGTGCGCTGATAACCACGGCTTCGCAGGCGAGATGCGTCTGCACATACTCGCGCACCTTGAGGACGTGCGGATTGGTGTCGGCGGTGGCGAGGTCAGATTCTTTCACGTTGCAGGCAAAAATGGTGGACTTATCTGTC
>CAINDI010000177.1 GCA_903847335.1 uncultured Verrucomicrobiota bacterium
GGATAATCCGGTAAACGTCGCCACCAACGCCTCCGAAATTCCCGCCGAAATCTGCGTCGGATCACTCATTCCTTTACTTGCCACATCTGCAAACAAATGCAGCATTCCGTTCACCGTTCCGAGCAAGCCGAGCAACGGTCCTAATTCCGCAATCAATCCCAGCGTCGTCAATCCGCGTTCCATTCGTCCGACGACTTGCCGGGCCAACGCTTGCACCGCCTCGACATTGGCCGCGCGCCCAGCGCCGGCGTGTTCAAATGCCACGCGGATGACCTCGGCCAACACCGACTGATCAATCTCCGCGACCGCCCGCACCCGGTCGAGCGATTCCTTTTCTGGTCCGCGCCGTTCAATCGCCGCCGCCAGTGCTGCCGAAACCAATCGCTGCCGGCGCAACACCCAGCAACGTTCCAAAATAATTGCCAATCCCGCCACCGAACACACCAGTAACGGCCACATTACAAACCCGCCATGTTGAAACCAATCCGGCATTGTCATTCTCCTTTAATAATAAAACGTGAAAATAATTTCCCGCGAATCACCGCCGATTAACCGCTGCAAATCTTCCGGCAACGGCGCGAACGGGGCCGATTCTACAACCGCCTTTTGGCAATACAATCCCAAAGCCGGCCCCGCGCTATTCGCCTTCATCTCCATATTCGCCACCGAACCATCCGCCAATAAATCAAATTTCAATTCCACCGTCCCGGTGTGCGTATCCATCCGCTGCGTATTCAACACCTCGTACCACCGGCTCTGCACCGCGTAAATCAACGCCTTGTCATATGCGCCGAACGGACTGCTGGCGACATTAAATGCCTCCACACCCAACCGCCGCACACCGAGCGAGGTCGCTCGCGATTTTGTCGCCGCCAGTTCCCGGCGCGAATTTGAACCCGCTACCGTCTTCCGCGCCGATGGCGTGACCGGCTTTTCCTCCGGTGCTGGTTTTTTCTCTTCGACAACTTTCATTCCAGTCGCCGCCGATTCCTTCAACGGCTCTGCCGGTTTTTGTTCGACCGGCTGCGGTGCTACCGCTGGTGCCGCTGGTGCGCCCGGTGGTTGTGGCCGGACGTTCGCCGTGCTCAGCATTCGGGTTTCACTGCCATCCAAATACGGTGTGTCGCCTTCCGTACCGGAAGGATTCTGCGGATTTGCCGCCACCGTGGAGTTGTCCGAATAAAACCGGGCATTCTTCGGTTCTTCACCGGTGACTTGGCTTGTGTCCGTCTCGATGAATTGCCGTTGCGGGGCCGGTTCTTGCACAAACGTAATCGTCGGTGTTGCTGGTAACGCCTTCGGTCGCGGCACCGGTGCCAACACTTTCACCAGTGGCCGGAACAAGGCCATGCGCCCCAGCACCGCCCGGTGTTGCCAGCCCACAAACGAGAGGATGTGCAAAACCAGCGATGCTAGTATCGCCATTTCCGTTGTTAAATATTTTCGAAGTCTCAGAAAAATCTTTCCCAAAATTCAATTGCCTGCACCCAGTTGCTCCAATACCGCTCGTAACCGCTCCACCGGTAAGCCCATCACGTTGCTGAAACTGCCTTCGACGCGTTCCAAAATCAACTCACCGAATTCCTGTGCGCCGTACGCGCCAGCTTTGTCGAGCGGATTGACTTTCGTGAAGTAATCCCGGATTTGTGCGCCGCTCAACGGTCGCATCCAGACGCCGGTGCGTTCTGCGAATGTAATTTCTCTCGTCCGGTCAATCACGCCGACGCCGGTAAACACATCGTGCCGCTGCCCGGCCAACTTGCCGAGCATCGTTTCTGCTTCCGGTAAGTCGCGTGGTTTGCCAAACACAACACCGGCGAGTACCACAATTGTGTCGGCCCCGATGACGAGCGCGTCCGGATGCCGGCCGGCAATGGCTTGCGCTTTGCGCTGGGCGTTTTGCACCGCGAGGATCTCCGGTACTGCGCCACCGGTGGCTTCCTCGACGCCGGTCGGTTGAACGATTCGGAACCGGAGTCCCATTTCACGAAGTAAGAATTCCCGGCGCGGTGACGCGCTCGCGAGAATGATTTCCGGTTTGTGCAATACCGACATGCCGAGTA